>CAZFGP010000141.1:0-11036 GCA_964518685.1 uncultured Terrimonas sp. | reverse complement strand
GGAAATATGGGATGAGTATTGATAAAAGTTCTAAAGAAATTCTGATCTTCAGTAGAGATTTTAAAATTAAGGAATACTCAATTTATTAATATGCGAATACAAACGAAGGCAGGAAAACCCTTTGAATATGCATTGAAATAGATGAGGCTTTTGTAAAGTAATTAGGCGCTCAAATAAGAATGAGGTTTAAGGCTTTAATCTTTATGGTTCACTTAATAAAGCCGCAGAAAAGAATAAACCGAAAATGAAGGTTCCACGCCTGAAATTACCATCACGCATTATAGAAGTTGTGTTAAAACCGGATCCTACAGATACAATGGCTCTTACTTTTGATGAAGGCTGGCAGATTTCATTTTGGATTCATAATGCAAGCAGCAGCATAGAACCATCGCTAAAGGTTGATATAATTTTGTTAATTTACTACTGCTGATTCTGATTGGAAAATAACATAGAATTTAACTCCTGTTGCAAATAGCAAAACGGGTATCTCCCGCTTTAGCTAATTTTACAGGAGAAAATAAGCGACATGTATAATAACGAACAAACAAAGCATTTGCAGCAACATACCCTTTCGTTTTTGAAAAACAATAAAATCGGGGTTCACGATATTGATGTTCTTCGCAAAATCCTTCGTTTTCATGAATACCGGTATTATGTGATGAATGACTCTCTTATAGCGGATGCAGAGTATGATTATTTATACAAGGTATTGGAAAAGATAGAGAAAGATAACCCTGAATTCATTACGCCAGATTCGCCCACACAAAGGATATCTAAAGGCTTAATCCGGGATTTTCCAAAAGTGCAACACCTGGTGCCTATGCTTTCTCTTGATAATTCATATAATGCAACCGATCTGTCCGATTTTGACCGAAGAGCTAAGGAATTAAGTGGGCTAACCACAATAGCTTATTGTGTAGAACCGAAATTTGACGGAGCTGGTATTTCATTAATATATGAAAATGATTTGCTGGTACGGGGAGCTACCAGGGGGGATGGGGTAGTGGGTGATGATATTACTACAAATATTCGTCAGATACGGTCTGTTCCATTATCGGCAGGCTTTTCTTCTTTTGGTATTCAACAGATAGAAATCAGAGGGGAAGTGTTGATGAATAAGGAACATTTTAGGGAATATAATGACCAATTAGAGGAGGAAGGGGCTGACCGGTTAGCCAATCCGAGGAATGCGGCCTCCGGTTCCCTTCGGATAAAAGACCCCGGAGAAGTTGGAAGAAGAAATCTTGAAGCATTTCTATATCATATCAGTCATGTTACCTTTTTGCCGCATCATACCGGTTCTTCTATATTACTAACGCATAGCGATGCATTGCAAATGCTTTGGGAACTGGGCTTCAGAAGTCCTCAGAAAGAGAAAAAAGTGTTTAATAATATTTCGTCAGTAATAGAATATTGTGAGGCTTTTGAAAAACAACGTGATGCGTTGCCGTATGAAATTGATGGTATGGTTATTAAAGTAAATGAGATCCAGATACAGGAAAAGTTAGGCATGACCACACATCATCCCCGCTGGGCTATTGCGTATAAATTTAAGGCCAGACAAGGCACCAGCAGACTAAGGGTTGTGGAGTTTCAGGTGGGCAGAACCGGAGCCGTTACACCGGTAGCAAAAATTGATCCTGTACAAATTGGCGGAGTAACCGTTGGCAGCATTTCCTTACATAATGAAGAATACATCCGGGAAAAAAATCTTATGCTGGGTGATGCAGTATTGATAGAGCGGTCGGGGGATGTAATCCCACAGGTAGTGAAGTCCTTTCCGGAGTTAAGAGACGGGAAGGAAACAAAAATCCATTTCCCTACAAGTTGTCCAGTGTGTGGACACCCTTTGGAGAAACCTGAAGGAGAAGCGGTATGGCGTTGTAATAATAGCCACAATTGTCCGGCACAAATTGTGGAAAGAATTATTCATTTTAATAGTAAAGATGCCTTAGACGTGCGTGGCTTAGGAGAAGCCATCACCAGAAAGTTTTATGACCTCCATTATTTGCGTGATATTCCGGGTATTTACCAGCTTCCCTTTGATAAAATATCAAAGCTGGAAGGGTTTGGGAAAAAAAGTGTGCATAATCTGCAGGCAGCTATAGAGTCCTCAAAAAAACAACCGCTTTACCGGTTGATTTACGGATTAGGCATCCGGTATATTGGAGAAACAACCGCCAAAGCCTTGGCCAGACAAGTGGATCATTTGTTGGATTATACCCGCTTTTCAGCAGAGGCGCTTCAGCAAATTGAAGACGTTGGGCCTAAGGTGGCACAGAGCGTTTGTCAATACTTTCATAATGAGGATAACATAAGGATGTTGCAGCAGCTCGAAAAATTGGGTTTGCAACTGAAGAGCGACAGGAGGACAGTAGCCACAGAAGGTTCTTTAACCGGTCAAAGCTTTCTATTCACGGGCACACTTCATAAGATGAAAAGAACCGATGCTGAAGCGAGGGTGGAAGAACATGGAGGTTCAGTTCTTAGTGGAGTAAGCAGCAGGTTGAATTATCTGGTGGTAGGGGAGGACGCAGGCTCAAAACTGGAAAAGGCAAAGAGAATAAACAGTATAAAAATTATAACTGAACAGGAATTTTTGGATCTGATCAATGGGTGAGGTAGCCAATAAGGCTAAGGGAAAAGTAAAATTTAAGGTATTTTAAAAAAATTATATGAGATGCCATTTCTATTTATTAAATTTATAATATCTAAAAGCATCACCTCATGATTAAAAAGTCAGCCGGAGAAATCTGGAAACCATTACAGTTTTCCGGGTGGAAACAACTACGTAAGAAGTATGCTGTATCCAACCAAGGTCAGATAGCCAGTTATTTAAATGATATTTACACTGATGGACAAGTACTCAGCGGCTCGCTCACCACGGGTTACAGAAGCTTGAATCTGCATCGGCCTGATAATAAAGGAACCCTGTATATTCACCGGGAAGTTGCCCGGCTCTTTTGTAAAAAGCCTTCACCCAGACATAAGTATGTTATTCATCTCAATCACAAAAAAACGGATAATCGGGCGTCTAATTTGAAATGGGCAACCTTAAACGAAGTAGGTACACACCAGCAAAGCAGCCCTGCCAAGATTGCCTATAAAAAGATTCAGGCTAATCGTTCCTCCGGATTGAAACTTAATGCCAATCAGGTAAGCGCTATAAAAAAGATTATTACTAATCCCAGAAGGAAACTCACCTACAAACAGCTTGCTGAAAAATATGGCGTGAGTGAGATGACTTTGTACAGAATAAAAAGCGGGGAAAACTGGGCCCGAGTGAGATAGCGGATGTCCTAAACACCTCCTTCAAAAGGATTATTTTTCTTTATCTTTCGGCGGCAAAATTTCACCTGCATGTCTGAAAAAAAATTTCTGCCCTTTATTGCTCCTGAAACAAGAATGGCTGAGTTTACCCTCAAAGCTGTTTTAACCGGTTCTATTTTCGGAATTATTTTTGGTGCTTCTACAGTTTATCTTGCTTTAAAGGCAGGTTTAACCGTTTCCGCCTCCATACCCATTGCGGTGATGGCAATCACGCTTAGTAGATTGTTTTTAAAAACCACAATTCTGGAAAATAATATTATCCAGACCACAGGTTCTGCCGGTGAAAGTGTTGCGGCAGGGGTGGTATTTACCTTACCGGGTTTCTTATTTTTAAGTGACTCATCCAGTGAGGCTTATTTCAGTTATCTGATCATTCTAACCCTGGCAGTTCTGGGTGGTATCCTTGGTACCCTGATGATGATACCCTTGCGAAATCCTTTGATTGTAAAGGAACATGAAACGTTACCTTATCCGGAGGGAACTGCTTGTGCTGCCGTGTTGAAGGCGGGAGAGAAAGGGGGTGATTTTGCAAAAACGGCTTTTACCGGTGTTGGTTATGCTTTGATCTATGCTTTTTTACAGAAAATTATTCATCTCATAGCGGAAACGCCGTCATTTATGACCCGGCAGGTGAATAAATTTCTTCCTTCTGCGAAGATCAGTGGAGAAATAACACCTGAGTATTTGGGTGTTGGTTATATCATTGGTCCACGGATTGGCGGAGTGTTAGTAGCAGGCAGTGTTTTAGCCTCTTTTGTATTAATTCCTCTTATGGCAACACTTGTGCCTGCAGATGCTATTGCCTCTCAATTGGTTAAACTTGGAATTCTTGCCGACTTGAATATTGCAGGTGGAAAAGGAGGGTGGAATCCTGACACCCATACTTTTGCTGACTATTCCAATGCTATTTATTGGGCTTATATCCGGCAGATCGGCGCCGGCGCAGTGGCTGCCGGAGGTTTTATAACACTTTTGAAAACTCTGCCTACGATTATTGGTTCTTTAAAAAGTAGTGTAGGTTCTTTGAATAAGAGCAAGGGCGAACAGCTTATTAAAAGGTCGCGTACAGAGAGGGATCTTAGTTTGAAAGTGGTGGGATTTGGCAGTTTAGGTCTGATATTAATTGTTTCCCTTTTACCTTTCATCCCTGGCAATAATTTAGGCAGTCGCTTATTAGTGGGCGTACTCATTGTGATATTTGGAGCCTTATTTGTAACTGTATCTTCACGCATTGTAGGCTTAATTGGCTCTTCCAATAATCCCATTTCGGGGATGACAATAGCTACCATTTTAGGCACCTGTTTAATTTTTATTGCGGTAGGCTGGACTGGCAAATTTTACGAGCCTATGGTATTAATAGTGGGAGGAATGATTTGCATAGCAGCAGCTAATGCAGGGGCAACTTCACAGGATCTGAAAACCGGGTACATCATAGGCGCTACGCCAAGATATCAGCAGATGGCTTTATTTATCGGTGTAATTGTATCTGCATTCGCCATTGGAGTCACCATAAAAGTATTGGACACCCCAACTCCTGAAATGGTAGCACAAGGTATTCATCATGCAATTGGTCAGAGTACATATGCTGCACCCCAGGCAACATTAATGGCCACCTTAATTAAAGGTGTGCTATCATTTAATCTCGACTGGCAATACGTGTTGGTTGGAGTTTTTGTAGCTGTTGTTGTAGAACTTTGTGGTATCAAGGCCCTGTCTTTTGCAATTGGACTTTATCTGCCCTTGGCCACCACGTTGCCTATTTTTATTGGAGGCGCTATTCGTGGAATTGTGGACTGGCAGGCAAAAAGAAAAGGAGAGAAAGTGAACGAAGGGGAAGAAGACCTTGGAAAGGGAAATTTGTTTGCTACCGGTTTGGTAGCCGGCGGAGCATTAGCTGGAGTGATCGTGGCCTTTCTTGCTGTAAATGATAATATCGTAAAAGGATTAAAGACACTGAGTGTGGAAAAAGGAATCTCCAACCTGTTAGGAGGAGCATTGGGCTATGAATTATTGGGCGTAGTATTTTTTGCGTTGTTAGGCCTCTTGTTGTATAGGGTGGCCAGAACAAAATAATCAGAAAACGCAAACACGTTACCACAGGTACAGTGTTTGCGTTTATTAAGTTTCATTTCGGAAGAAGCAGATTTAATAACGATGCTTCCGGGAAATATAAAGATAAGAGTAAGACAAGATAAATTATATCGTCATACTCAGTCTCTCCTGTTGCCCGCATAAATAAGGATGTACTGGGCGAGGGTAACGATGGAAGCTACCGCTGCCACAACATAGGTAAGTGCAGCCCATTTTAAAGCATCCTTAGCTTTGGGATATTCCTGTACATTAGCAACATTGGTGTGCTGTAACCATGCTAAGGCTCTGTTACTGGCATCAAACTCCACGGGAAGGGTGATTATAGAGAATAAGGTCGTTAAAGCAAACAAAACAATGCCTATAAGCAATAAGGACGGAAAGACCTTAATCAGCAGGATGCCACCTATTAATACCCACTGTACCAGCATGGAGCTGTATTGCACAGCGGGAACCAAACGGCTTCTCAACATTAACCATTTATAAGATGTGGCATGCTGAACTGCATGACCACATTCGTGAGCAGCTACGGCCGCTGCTGCAACAGATACTCCATTATATACATCGGAGCTAAGGTTTACCGTTTTATTTAAAGGATTATAGTGATCAGTCAGGAATCCGTCTGAGGACTTTACTGACACATCATATATGCCATTTTCTTTTAACATCTTCTCTGCCACCTCTTTTCCGCTAAGGCCGCTGACGAGCGAAATTTTACTGTACCGGGCGAATTTACCCTTTAACTGCATGCTTACCAGCATACTTATACCTACAAAAACTAACGATATTAACCAAATTGAACCCATAATTGTATGCTTATTTTTAAGAGAGTAAATATAGCAAACTGCTTACCATTCAAAAAATTTGTCATTTCATCCGATGATAATTATCCTGAATAAGTCCTTTTGTCAGTTGCATTAATCTTAAAAAAATATAAGCGACAACTTGACAAAAGTTTCGCTAAATGCTATTTAAATAAGTAAATGTAAGTTATTGATGATCAATGATATAGGATGATCCTTTGGGCTCTTTAGGGAGAGAAAAAGTTATTCACAAGAGGCAAAATTAATTTTGTTATGTTTGAGCAATTTGTAATTTAGTGCAAGAATTTAATGGGTTAGTAAGTACAAAAGGGTCGGCATATGCTGACCTTTTTGCTTTATTATGAAAGATACTGTTTTATGACTCCGCTTCTTTTCAATTTTTGTTCTTCAATTATAAAATGCTACTTATATAAATTCACTCTCCTTGTTGGACACTTCCTCTTCTGGTTTACTCCATCAAAATAAATCTTGTTTATCTTTAGGATATGAGTAAAGTAAGAACTGCTTTTTTCTGCAGCAACTGTGGATATGAATCTCCTAAGTGGACAGGACGTTGTCCAACTTGCAGCGAGTGGAATACTTTGGTTGAAGAGATCATTGAAAAACCTGCAAAGAATAATCAGAGTTGGGAGACAGGTAATGATATTACAAGAAAAGTGAAAACTATTTTACTCACTGAAATAGCAGTTGGCGAAGAGAGAAGAATAGTAACACCTGATCCCGAGCTGAATCGTGTACTGGGAGGAGGCATAGTTAATGGTAGCCTGGTGTTAGTGGCGGGTGAGCCCGGTATTGGTAAATCCACTTTGTTTCTGCAAATTGGCTTGTTGTTGAGCGATGCGGTTACCTTATACATTAGTGGTGAGGAAAGTGAGCAACAGGTGAAGATGCGTGCAGACCGGCTTAATATTAAGAATGATCATTTTTTTCTTCTTACTGAAACCTCCACTCAGAGTATTTTTCAGGAAATAAAAAAATTGAAACCCCGGTTAGTTATTGTTGATTCTATTCAGACCCTTCACTCTTCATTTATTGAGTCATCAGCAGGTAGTGTGTCTCAAATCAGAGAGTGTGCTTCAGAGTTTCAGCGATTTGCAAAGGAAACCGGCACTCCGGTATTCTTAATCGGGCACATTACAAAAGATGGGAGTATTGCCGGTCCGAAGATACTGGAACACATGGTGGATACTGTTCTTCAGTTTGAAGGAGATCAGCATTATGCCTACCGGATCCTGCGCACTTTAAAAAATCGTTTTGGTTCTACCTCGGAATTGGGTATATATGAAATGACCGGTACGGGGATGAGGCCGGTTTCTAATCCATCGGAAATTCTAATTACACAAAAAGAGGAACAGTTGAGTGGCGTTGCTATTGCAGCAACCCTGGAAGGACAGCGACCGCTGTTAATAGAGGTGCAGGCGCTTGTAACACAGTCTGTTTATGGTACCCCTCAAAGAACGAGTACTGGATTTGATAATCGAAGGCTTCAGCTTCTTTTAGCAGTTTTGGAAAAGAGAAGTGGCTTTCACTTTGGAATGAAAGATGTATTTGTAAATATTGCCGGAGGAATTAAAGTAGAAGATCCTTCAATTGATCTGGCTATGGTAAGCGCTTTGCTTAGCTCGTATGAAGATGTACCTCTTCCCCATCAAATTGTATTTGCAGGAGAAATCGGTTTGAGTGGGGAAATCAGGGCTGTAAACAGAATAGAACAGCGAATTGCTGAGGCAGAAAAGTTGGGTTTTGAAAGAATGATTATCAGTAAGTATAATCAAAAAGGTTTGGGTAAACAGCATTTCAATATTGAACTGATTACAATGGGGCGGGTGGAAGAACTGTATAAATATTTATTTTTAAAATTATGAGATGATAAAAGCAGGACTCAGCAGCATGGCGCATCTGTTGTTTCCGCACTTGTGTGCAGGTTGTGGCAGCGATTTGATTAACGGGCATCATATGATTTGTTTGAAATGTCATGATGCCCTAAAGGAAACTGATTATGCTTCTCTGCCGGATAATCCGGTTGAAAAAATATTATGGGGCAGACTCAATTGTACATGTGCTTCCAGCCATTACTATTTTACCAAAGATTCATTATTGCAGCGTCTTATTCATCAGTTTAAGTATAAGGGAAACAAGGAGCTGGCTTTTTACTTCGGAACGCTCATGGGAGAGGCGCTGTTGGCAGCGGGTCAACGCCAAAAGACAGATTTAATCGTGCCTTTACCTCTCTCCCCGGATAAGGAATACAAGAGGGGCTATAACCAATCTGCTGTTTTAGGTGAAGGGATAGGATCTGTACTGAAGATCCCGGTTGTATATAATGTGGTTAGGCGGAATCGTTACACCGGCTCTCAAACCCGCAAAACACGGATAGAACGTTGGCAGAATGTGGAAGGAGATTTTTCCTGTTTTACAGATTCTAAAAAGTATCAGGGGGAAAGAATCCTGCTGGTGGATGATGTAATCACTACAGGAGCTACCATTGAAGCCTGTGGTAAAGTATTGCTGGAAGATTTACCCGACGTGCAAATAAACGTTGTTACCTTAGCGTATGCTATCGCCTAATGAGTATTCCATGTGTAAAAGGAGAAGTACTATCCCGGATATTTTTATTTTGCTGCTATTATCTCTTTGGATAACATCCTGTATGAGACAAAGCCTTCCAAAAGATGAAAATACGGTTTTGTTTTTTTCGGCTGACACCCTTCGGTTTGATACTGTTTTTACCTCTGTCGGTTCCGTTACTCAACATTTCACGATTATAAACAATAATTCCAGAAAGTTGCGGATTGAACGGATACGACTTGCGGGAGATAATGCTTCCCATTTTAAAATAAATATTGATGGAACAGATTCTCCCGAAATGAAAAATTTAGAGTTGGACGCGGGAGACAGTATTTTTGTTTTTGTATCGGTTACCATTGATCCAACAATTGACAGAAACCCGTTTTTGGTAAAGGATAGTATTGAGGTGAGCCTTATTGGCAGTCAGAGATTTATTCAGTTAGAAGCTTTCGGACAGAATGCACATTTCATGCGCAATTATTTAATTGATAAGGATACGATTTGGACTGATGATTTGCCTTATGTTGTTAAGGGTATGCTGCAGGTAGCAGAAAATGCGACCCTGACGATAAAAGAAGGATGCAGCGTATATATGCATGCCGATGCCTTACTCGCTGTAGATGGCACACTAAGAGTTGAAGGTACGAAAAACAATCCTGTTCGTTTTCAGGGAGACAGGCTGGATCCTGAGTACCAGAATTTGCCGGCTTCCTGGCCGGGTATCTTTTTCAGGCAGGGCAGTAAAAATAATGTGCTTCAATATGGTATTATTAAAAATGCCTATCAGGGAGTGATGGTTCATGGAATCGCTGATAATTCATTGTCTAAATTATCTCTTCGGGAATGTATTATAGATAACATTTATGAAGCTGGGATATTAGCTGTCGGCTCCCGTATTGAGGTCATTAATTGTCTGATAAGTAATTGTGGATCCAATGTTGTATTGCAGGGAGGAGGTGATTATCAATTCACTTTTTGCACCATTGTCAGTTATGACAATAATTTTATTAGCCATAAAAATCCGGTATTGTCAATCAACACCTCTGACGAGAGTGGAAATAATAATGATCTTAATGCCCTGTTCCGGAATTGTATTCTATGGGCAGGTGGGAATAATGTGGAAAATGAGGTAATTGCCGAACAAAAAGGGTCGGCTCTTTTACATGTTAATTTTGATCATGTATTATATAAGGCAAAGGAGTTACCATCAGGTATCCAGTTAATTAACAGTATCGCTAACCAGGATCCACTGTTTGACAGTATAAATGCTGAAAAGCACTATTTTGATTTTCATATTGGGAAAAATGTTTCTCCGGCAATTGGAGCCGGTATTCCGGTATCTTTGCCCATAGATTCAGATCTTGACGGGAGACCAAGGATCGGAGATCCCGATTTGGGTTCATACACTAAAAATTGACCGCCTGTTGGGATATTTCTTAGACTTTAGATTTTGGCACACTAAAATATATTGATTATGTTACGCATGCTTTTTATCCCCTTTTTAATTATGATAGTTTCATCCATATATGATTTTAAGGTAGAAGGTTTGGAAGGTGGAACGATAGACCTTTCGCAATACAAGGGCCGTAAAATCATGATCGTAAATACTGCTTCAAAATGTGGGTTTACACCGCAGTATAAGGATCTGGAACAATTGTATGAACAATACAAGGACAAGCTGGTGGTGATTGGATTTCCAGCCAATAACTTTATGCATCAGGAGCCGGGAACCAATGCTGAGATTAAGGCCTTCTGCCAAAAAAACTATGGCGTTACTTTTCCTATGTCTGCTAAGATTTCCGTGAAAGGAAAGGATATTCATCCCTTGTTTAAATACCTTGTGGATGAAGCTGAGAAGATAGGTGTTAAAAATCCTGTAAAGTGGAATTTTACAAAGTTTTTAATAGATGAAAACGGAAAATTGGTTGCTGTGTTCCCCAGTAGAGTAAAACCCATGAGTGAAGAAGTATTACAATATCTGCATTAAGTATGTATATTATAGAAAGCCTGAGGGAAAACGGATTTGACATAAGCGTTTTGATAGATCAGCATTCCGGAACGAGAGTTGAGATTGTGCCAGACTGTGGTGCTATGTTGCATGCTTTTGTGGTACAGAAACGTGACCATGTCCTCAATGTAATAGACAGTTACAAAAATAAGAATGAATATGAGGAGGAGTTGGAAACAAAAGGTTTCAAAGGGTTAAAGCTATCTCCCTTTCCGTGC
>CAZFGP010000140.1:0-11070 GCA_964518685.1 uncultured Terrimonas sp. | reverse complement strand
ATTCTATAAAAACATTTTTCGTCGAATTGGTTTGTGTTGTGTGTGAATGAGTAAGAAGAAGATCCGTAATTGTTATTCTTTGGATTGATTCTGTCAATTTCTTTAAACTCTTTTCCATTACCTGAAAATTCAATGCTATAATAAGCGATATCGCTTTCCGTCAAATTTGTCCACTGAACGATATTGCCTGTTGATGTGTTTCTTGCTTTCTCATCCGCGAATTTGATAGGTAATGTGTTACTAACGATTGTAAAAAAGAGGTCGTCAATTCTCCAGTTTGATCCACTTGTAGGCAGGGTGCCGGTGCCGTTATATCCATAAATTCTAAACGTAACCGGGGAACTGCTATAAAGGGTTAGTCCTGTGTGTTCATGCAACGCCCAGGCGCTGTTATTAAGTAAGGATCCGGTTGCAATATCACTTGCATAACTATCAATACTGCTCCGAATACTATAAGCCTGAGGCCCGGTAGAAGTTGATCGGGAACCGAATTTAATAGATGTGATAGTAACTCCGTAGCCACTTTCAGGAGTAAGAGTAAGGAATATATAGGATGAGGTTCCTGCTGCAACTGTACCTGTATGGATAGCCCGAACCTGGATGTTAAAGGATCCTGAAGCTCCGCTATAACCTGTTGACACGGAACTCGTTGATAAGAAATCTGAAGGACCAGGATAATTTTGTCTGTCAACAACCGATCCAACTAAATGTGTATTCAGATTTACAGAGGGATACAGGTTGCTTTCAGAGTCACCAAAATCCCACCCTAAGTTGTATTGACTCCTGACGCCTGAGATTGAGGAAATCAAAAAAGAGATAAGGAGAAGTAAATATTTTTTCATAAGTATAGTTATTTGTCTGTCAAAGATATGGAAGATTATCATCCACTATCATTTTCCGGGAAATTCTCTATACCACTATATTGATCATTCTGTTTTTAACATAAATGATCTTTTTGGGAGTTAGGCCTGTTATCCACTTCTGTACCGTTTCATCGGCAAGAATTAGTTCTTCCACCTGCTGTTGAGTGGCGTCCAGTGCGATATTAATCTCGGTTCTGGTCTTGCCGTTAATAGCCACGGGATATAATTTTGAGGATTCAATAACATGTTTTTCTTCAAACACCGGATAGCCCGCATCAAGAATAGTATGGTCATTCCCTAACTGATGCCAAAGTTCTTCTGCAATATGAGGAGCATAGGGTGTAAGTAATATTAATAAGGACTCCAGGATTTCCTTATTATGACAGGCTATATCCGTTAGATCATTTACCGCAATCATAAAGGCACTTACGGCAGTATTAAAAGAAAATCGTTCGGTGTCGTCTTCAATTTTTTTTATAGTACGGTGTAATATTTTGAGTTCCTCTGCCGACGGCTGTTCTTGTTTCCATAAGGCGCCTTCCTGTTCATCGAAAAATAAACGCCATAATTTTTTCAGGAAGCGATGTACCCCCTCAATGCCTTTGGTATCCCAGGGTTTACTCTGCTCCACCGGACCCAGGAACATTTCATACATACGAAAAGTATCCGCACCGTATTTGGCCACCAGATCATCCGGATTGATGGTATTAAATTTTGATTTGGACATTTTTTCAGTCTCTGCTCCGCAGATGTATCTTCCATTTTCCAGGATAAATTCAGCATGGGCATATTCTCCGTTCCGCCATTTTTTAAAGGCCTCAATATCCAATTCCACACCATCCACCATATTTACATCAGCATGTATCTGATCCGTTTCGTATAGTTCTTTTAACCCTGCCGATACAAATTTATTTTCGCCCCTCACTCTATACACAAACCTGCTGCTCCCCTGGATCATTCCCTGGTTCAGCAACTTTTTAAAGGGTTCCTTAAAACCAATATAACCTAAATCGTATAAAACTTTCGTCCACATCCTGCTGTACAGCAGGTGTCCTACTGCGTGCTCCGTACCTCCTATATATAAGTCCACCTGGTTCCAGTAATCGGATATCTCCCGATCGCAAAAAGCCTGATCATTATGCGGATCCATATAACGCAGAAAATACCAGGAACTGCCGGCATAGCCGGGCATGGTATTGGTTTCCCTTACTCCTCCGGGAACAACCGTCCATTCGGTGATATTTGCCAGCGGTCCTTCTCCTTCCGGTCCCGGTTTATAGGAATCAACATGAGGCAGTTCGAGAGGTAACTTGTTTTCGTCTAAAGGCCAGGCAGTACCATTTTTCCAGATGATCGGAAAAGGTTCTCCCCAGTATCGCTGGCGGCTGAAGGCGGCATCGCGCATTTTGTAATTCACTTTTCGTAATCCAATCTCATAATCTTCCACCCATTGAATCACTTTTTCGGCCGCTTCTTTTACGTTTAGTCCGGAGATAAAACCGCTATTATACAAGGTTACGTTTTTATCCATAATGGCTTCCTCACCTTTGTATAACTCTCCAAAAATATTGGTGATGGGTATATTAAAATATTGAGCAAACCTATGGTCTCGTTCATCGCCACTGGGTACGGCCATGATAGCTCCCGTGCCATAGCCGCCGAGGACGTATTCGCTTATCCACACGGGAATTTGTTTACCGTTTAGGGGATTGATAGCGTATGCGCCCGTAAAGCAACCGGTTATTTTCTTTTCAGCGATCCGTTCGCGTTCACTGCGGGTGTTCACGTAAGTTAAATATTCTTCTACTGCCTGTTTCTGTTCCGGTGTGGTGATCTGATTCACCAGTTCGTGTTCCGGCGCTAATACCATGAAATCCACGCCGAAGATCGTGTCCGGGCGGGTGGTGTAAACCCTCACCTCCGCCTCTCCCTGTGAGGGAGAGGAACTTCCGGCTGCAGCTCTTTTCTGAGCGCCGGCGCTTTTAATCGCATCACAGGTATCTTTGATCGTCTTAATTACTTTTTCAACGCTATCCATTACTTGCTCATTACTAAAGCGCACCGTAGTAAAACCAATCTCTTTCAAAAATGCATCACGTTCCTTATCCAGTTTTTGTTGTTCAGGATGATTGTGATAGCCTCCATCAATTTCTACAATTAACCATGTATCCAAACAAACAAAATCCGCAATACTATTTTCAATAGAATGTTGTCTTCGAAACTTATACCCGGTGGCTTTACCTTTAAGACTTCTCCATAAAAGCCTCTCCGCTTCAGTCGGTTCCTTTCTCATGCGCCTTGCGTTTTCAAAGCTCATTTCGCTGCCCACCTTGTATTTTGCATATCCAAAGCCGGGTGTCGCCTCTTTCTTCTCCCCATTCTTCGCTACGTTCTCCTCCATATCCTCTCCCCTGCGGGGAGAGACAGAGAGGGGGAATGTAATCTCCATTCCCTCGCTTTTCCCTATCCAGTTGGTTTGCATTTCTTTCATGGCTTCGCTCCAGTCAAGTGTATCCAGATCGCTTTGCAGTCTGTCAGCATATTCCGTTATACGTAAGTACCATTGCCGGAGTTTCTTCTTAATCACCGGATATCCCCCGCGCTCACTCACTCCGTTTACTACTTCGTCATTAGCTAACACGGTACCCAAAGCTTCGCACCAGTTCACTTCGCCGTAGCTGCAATAGCCCAGCCGGTATTCCATAAGGATAGATTGCCGGGTAGCCTCATCAAAAGATATCCAGTCGGCTTCAGAAAAGGTCTGAGAGTTGAGGTTTAAGATTTCAGATTTATAATTCGGGAAAGGATAATGGCGGTTTCCCTCCGTTTTAAAAATTTGAATCAGGCTGTCAATAGATTCCGCTTTATGTGTTTTTCTATTATACCAGCTTTTAAATAACCGGAGGAATATCCATTGGGTCCATTTATAGTAAGACGGGTCGCAGGTGCGTACCTCCCTGCTCCAGTCGTAGCAAAATCCAATATTATCCAATTGCTTTCTGAAGGTATTAATATTGCGGTCGGTGGATACCGCCGGATGTATTCCGTGTTCTATGGCATATTGTTCTGCCGGAAGCCCAAACGCATCGTACCCCATTGGATGGAGCACGTTAAAGCCTTTGAGTCGTTTATAGCGGGCAAAAATATCACTTGCAATATATCCCAGAGGATGCCCTACGTGTAAGCCGGCGCCACTCGGATAAGGAAACATATCGAGGACATAATATTTGGGTTTATCCCTTTGATGATGCACCTGATATACACCATCTCTTTCCCATTTCTTTTGCCATTCTTTTTCTATGGCTCTAAAATTGTATTCCATAATGTTAAAAATCCATCGTGAAGCAAGCTAATATCTGTTTCTAAAAATAATCGTCTGATCTTGTCGTTAAGTGGGGGGCAAAATTACGGAAAGCAGCCATAAAACCGTTAATTTTGCGGCGTTCAATGCTTTTCTTTACAGTGTTTTGCAGTTATGGAAACGGAAAAGCGACTGGTTGCTAAATGGTGTAGCTGTTTATCAATGGAGTGTTATTGAATAAAGTATTGTAAACAAGGAGATAATATTAATGCTGTTTCATAATGGAAATGAGTAAAACTTCTTTGAGGAGGAGCAAACCTTCTTATTTTTTTAGTATTCTGGGCGTAGCTTCTCTGCTTGTATTTATTGGTGTTTTGGGCTGGTTTGTTATCAATGGCAGTAAGTTGCAACAGTATTTTAGAGGAAATGTACAGGTGCAGGTATATCTTAGAGAAAATGCGCCCCAGGAAGATATTGACAGTCTTGTGTCTTATATCAAATCAAAACCTTATGCTTCTACTGTTGAACATATAACCAAGGAAATGGCGAAAGATAAATTCCTGAAAGACGGTAATGAGGACTGGAATAAAGTACTTGACTATAATCCTTTGCCTGCAAGTATTGACTTTAAACTTAAATCGGAGTTTGTAAATAAGGATACCCTCAATGCTATCACCTCCGACCTTACGCAAAATATTGTAGTCAGTGAAGTAAGGTATCCGGACGAGGTGGTAAGCAATTTGAATACCGTAGTGCGCAAAGTTGGCTGGGTGCTGCTTGGGGCAGTAACTTTATTGGGAATTCTGGTGTTAATTTTAATAGACAATACGATAAAACTGGCCATGTTCAGCAATCGCTTCCTGATTAAAACCATGCAAATGGTAGGTGCCACACAATGGTTTATCTCAAAGCCTTTTGATAAAAAAGCGGTGATTAACGGCTTTATCAGTGCCCTCATTGCTATAGTGGTTATTCTTATTTTTATTGTCGGGGTAGAAAACTGGCTTCCCGAAATTAAGGCTTTAAGGGATTACACCCTTCTGTCCGTTTTGTTTGTTACGCTTATTGTTATAGGCATTGTCATCACCTTCATAAGTACACACCGAAGCGTTGTCAAATATTTGAAAATGAAACTGGATGATCTGTATTAAAGATGTTCCTTTTCTTATCTTCGCGCCATGGAGACTTTGCTTCAAAAGATAAAAAATTACCGGGGAGAAATAGAGAATTATAAGGCAGAAAGCCCGGAGGCTGTTGAACAATTCCGTATTGCCTATCTCGGTACGAAAGGACTGGTAAAAAACCTTATGAGTGAGATGAAGCAGGTTCCTGCGGATCAGAAAAAGGAATTGGGCCAGTTGCTGAATGATTTCAAGCAATTTACGGAAGCTAAGTACAATGATCTGAAGGAAGCCATTGCCGCTAAAACTGAATCGCTGCTGTCTGAAACGATTGATCTTAGTCTTCCCGGTGATACGGTGCCCGTAGGAAGCCGGCATCCGGTCAGCATGATGCGCAATCGTATTATTTCTATTTTTCAACGGCTGGGTTTTTCAGTTGCAGAAGGACCGGAGATTGAGAACGACTGGCATAATTTCACTGCACTAAATTTACCGGAGTATCATCCTGCCCGCGATATGCAGGATACCTTTTATGTCTCCACTGATCCGGCCTGGCTGCTGCGTACCCATACCAGTAATATTCAGATCCGGGAAATGGAGAAGGGAATATTGCCACTTCGTATTGTCTGTCCCGGAAGAGTATATAGAAATGAAACCATCAGCGCCAGGAGTCATTGCTTTTTTCATCAGGTGGAGGGTTTGTATATTGATGAGCAGGTTTCTTTCGCCGATCTCAAGCAAACACTTTACTTTTTTGTAAAGGAAATGTACGGTAATGAGGTTCGGGTTCGGTTTCGCCCCAGTTATTTCCCCTTTACGGAACCCAGTGCAGAAATGGATATCAGTTGCCAATTGTGTGGAGGCAAGGGCTGCAACGTTTGTAAAAATACAGGCTGGCTGGAAATATTGGGCTGTGGAATGGTACATCCCAGGGTATTGGAAAACTGTAACATTGATTCAGAAAAATACACCGGATTTGCCTTTGGCATGGGGGTGGAACGACCTGCGCTGCTGAAGTATGGAATCAATGATATTCGTTTGTTTAGCGAAAATGATGTACGATTTTTAAGACAGTTTTCAGGAGTGGTGTAATGAATGTGAAAATGTGGAAATGCCTGCGGTCGGTACCAAAGGTCAGAACGCATCAGAAGTCCACTGATATATTGAAGAAACCGGTCTTGATAAATGGTTTAAAAAAGGCGGATATGGCAATAGGAAGTAAAGCTAAGTGAAGACGCTTCGTATAGCGAAATCTCAAATCTTAAATCTCAAATAATATATCTGAATGGTTTTTGTTACAGGGGGCACCGGATTATTAGGGAGTTATCTCCTGCGTGAACTGTCAGCTTATAACAAAAAGGTTGTTGCCTTATACAGAAGCCAAATTCCGGAAAACCTTCTTTCAGATCATATAGAATGGGTGCAGGGTGATATACACGATGTTGTGCTTCTTGAAGATTTGATGCAGAACTGTGATGAAGTATATCATTGCGCCGCGAAGGTTTCCTTTAATCCAAAAAACAAATCTAAATTACTAAAGGTTAATGTGGAGGGTACGGCTAATATTGTAAATGTGGCTTTAAGAACAGGAATCAGAAAGTTGGTATATGTGAGCTCTGTTTCTGCATTAGGCAGAAAGCGGGATGGTATGCAGGTTACGGAAGAGAGCAGGTGGGAAGAAGATCGCAATAATTCCAATTATGGCCGCAGTAAATACCTGGCAGAAATAGAAGTATGGAGGGGTATTTGTGAAGGATTAAAGGCAGTTATTGTCAATCCTACTTTCATTTTGGGGGTAGGAAGATGGGAGGAAGAAGGCTCTGCAGCAATTTTTAAGAAGGCATGGGATGCATTTCCCTGGTACACGGATGGGGTGAGTGGTTTTGTAGATGCACAGGACGTTGCTAAAGCCATGATAATGTTAATGCAGAGTGACATCAGCAATGAAAGATTCATAATTAGTGCCGGGAACTGGTCCTTCAAAAAATTATTTACGGCAATGGCAACAGCCTTTGCGAAAAGAGCTCCCTATAAAAGAGCTTCTCCTATGATGACAGAACTGTTATGGCGGATGGAAAAACTCCGTAGTTTCTTTTCCGGAACGGAGCCCCTCCTTTCCAAAGAAGCGGCCGATACAGCTCGGATTAAAGTGTTTTTCGACAATACTAAACTGCTTCAAATGCTGCCTGATTTTAGCTTTAAACCTCTGCAGCAAACAATTGAAGAATATTGTGAAGAATACAAAACGAGGCAATAATTTTTTCTTTTTGTTGTTATAATATGCTGTTTCGTTTGAACTAAAAAACAAATTGCCATAATAAAACGGGCGATGGAGACATTAATGATAACAACTTCCTTCTGTATCTGATATCAGAACGAACTAACAAATACTTTATGTTAAAATGTCTTAAGCTGTTAACCCTGCTGCTTTTTCCTCTTTTGGGCTGGTGTCAGTCTAATTTTCGTATAGTGGGGAAAGTGATAGATTCTTTAACCGGGCAGGCGTTGCAAGGGGCTTCCGTATTTTGTCAGAATACTACAATTGGAACCGTCACCAATGCCGAAGGAGAGTTTCGGCTTAATTTAAGCAATGGAGGGTACGACCTTATCATTTCCTTTATGGGCTTTGAAACAGAATCTGTCAGGATCAGCAATACAATGCCTGAAACCCGTAATCCGATCATTGCCTTAAGACAAAAAGAAAAAAGTCTTGAAACAATAGCTATTGTAGCCACCAATGAGGTAGAAGACGGATGGGAAAAATATGGTTCCTTTCTCATGGATCATTTTATCGGAAAAACGGAGAACAGCAAATCATGTGTAATTGAAAATCCTGAAGTACTGCGTTTTTTTTATAGCCGTAAAAAGAAAAGACTGAAGGTGACAGGTGATTCGGTGTTGACTATTACCAATAAGGCTTTAGGTTACATTATTAAATACCAGTTGGATTCTTTTGTTCATGAATATGACAATGGAAAAACATTATATGCGGGATATCCATTTTATGAACAGATGGATGGCACTGAAGAAGAAATGGACTCCTGGCAGAAAAAGAGAAAGATTGCCTATAATGGGTCTGTTCTTCAGTTTCTTCGCGCTTATCACGACAGTACCTTAAATGGCGATGGATACAGAATTGAATTGATTAGCGATGGCAGCAATAGTACTTCAAAAATTTATAACCCTTATGATGAGATCTATTATGATACATTAGATTTTAACCGGGTAGAACTGTTTTTCCCCGGGAAGCTGAGGATAGCATATACTAAGGAAAAACCTGAGCCCGCATATCTGCTGCTTAACAAGCTTTCTAAGAACACCCCGGTTCAGGTGTCCATCCTGGATTTAGCAAACGGAATTGTAGTTGAGGAAAACGGTTATTATTATGATCAGAAGGATGTGCTGACCCTGGGCTATTGGTCATGGGAGAAGATGGCAGATTTCCTGCCTTATGATTTTCATCTTGAAACGAATACCATTGAGAATATGAAAGCCTGTTTAACTCCTCAGATGAATGATGAAGAACAGCCTGCCGAAGCAGTGGAAGTGACCGGTGACA
Organism: uncultured Terrimonas sp.; assembly: GCA_964518685.1. Taxonomy (GTDB): domain Bacteria; phylum Bacteroidota; class Bacteroidia; order Chitinophagales; family Chitinophagaceae; genus Agriterribacter. The sequence goes on along the minus strand of CAZFGP010000140.1, from coordinate 2,226 downwards.
ATTAATCCCCTTTATTATCCATCACTTTTTTCCAAATTTCCGGAATTCGTTTTACCCAAACCAATTCTCTTTTCTTAATATTTGCTTCGCCTGCAGGCGTACCGAAATATACCTTACCTTTTCTTAAGGTATTGCTGACACCGCTTTGAGCCAGGACAGTAACATCATCTTCAATTATAAGTGTTTTGCTGATTCCCGTTTGCCCCCAGAGTGTCACCCCGTTTCCTATTTCAACTCCACCCGCTATCCCTACCTGGGCAGCAAGGATACAGTTGCTTCCAATTATAGTATCGTGCCCGATATGTACCATATTGTCTATTTTGGTTCCCCGTCCTATAATAGTATCGTGCGTTACGCCCCGGTCAATGGTGCAGCCAGCTCCTATTTCTACATCGTCTTCTATTACTACCCTTCCACAACTTTCCATTCTCTGGTACCATACATCACGATCCTTTTTCGAATTATAATAAAAAGCATCAGATCCGATAACGCTGCCGGCCTGAATAACCACGTTGTTGCCTATGATACAATGATCCAAAATAGTGACATTGGCGCCAATAATACAATTATTACCAATGGTCACCTCATGGCCAAGAGTTACCCCCGGATATAAAATCGTATTCTCACCACGGCTTGCTGTATTACTGATGGCTTTGGTCAATGGTTTACGGGGTTGGAAATGACGTACAATGGTGAGATATGCCTCAAAGGGATTTTCAGTTATCAACAGACATTTATCTTTGGGGAAGCTGGTTTTAGAATTGATGATTATGCAGGTGGCCGGTGACTGGATACATTGTTCATAGTATTTAGGGTGATCTACAAATACAATATCTCCATGTTCAACACGGTGGATTTCATTAATACCCGTTACTGAAGCGTTAATATTGCCTGTTGCTTTAGCGTTAATTAATGATGCAATCCATTGAACAGAAACCGGAGATGGAAATTTCATAAATAGAATTTTGACAAAAATAAAACAGCTAACGCAAGATCGGCTAATTAAGTTTTTCTGAGAAATGTTCTTAGAAGTTGTTGCAGGTCTTCAGAGTTGACGTTTAAAAGCCTGATGCAGTAAGGAATACATCAGATAAAATAAGACGCATAAAAATGCCCTTGTAACTCTAATAATTAAAATACCCGTTATTTTTTGTTTGACATATTGAAGAGAAATATCTTTTCGTTATCCTTTTGTATGCACCAGAAATTCAAAAAACATTGATATCCACAATGGGCCTTTCAAAAATGTGCATAAAAATTAATCGAAATTTTTTCTTGTTAGAAAAAATTATTTTTAATATTGTGTTGGGAATTTTTTTCCTGGTACTTACTAACCCATCTATATAATGAAGTCTCCTGCAAAACAGGAGGCTTTTTTGTTAAACCAAGATTACTTTCCCTTATCAACGCATCGGAAAATCAATTACCTTGCTTTCTAAACTTAATGAAGTTATGCTGAAGTCTATGACAGGGTTTGGACGTGAAGAGCAATCAATTGGAAACAAAACCTTTTTGGTGGAAATTAAATCTCTGAATGGGAAGCAGCTTGAAATTTCCTTAAAGATGCCACCCCTGCTTCGGCCTTTTGAATTTGAAATAAGAAACCTGCTATCAGGGCATCTGCTCAGGGGAAGCGTGGAATGTGCTATCACGTTGAAACAGAATGGTGCCGCCAGGCCCGTAGTTATCAATACGGAACTCGCTAAAGCCTATTACCAGTCTCTGGCAGAGTTGGCAGAGCATCTCCATCTGGATACCGGATCTATTCTAAGTTCTTTGTTGAAATTACCGGAAGTGGTTGTTCCATCTACTGAGGTATTGGAGGAAAAAGAATGGGAAGATTTTCGGAAGATACTCTTAGGTGCAATCCGCAATATCAATATCCACCGTGAAAACGAAGGTGCTGTGCTTGAAAAGGATCTTGCCACAAGGATCAATAATATCAGCAAACTGCAGGATGAGATTTTAGTATTGGAACCTTTACGAAAAGTGAAAATTAAGGACGGACTGGTGAAACTGCTGGAGGGAAATGTTGGAAAAGATAATTTTGACAGCAACCGGCTGGAGCAGGAAATGATTTATTATATTGAGAAGATAGATATAAGTGAAGAACAGGTAAGACTAAAAAACCACTGCGATTATTTTAGCACTCTGCTTAAAGAAAAAGAAGAGGCAAAAGGCAAGAAACTTTATTTTATCTTGCAGGAAATAGGACGGGAAATTAAC
>CAZFGP010000139.1:0-11080 GCA_964518685.1 uncultured Terrimonas sp. | reverse complement strand
CAGCCTCATTTACCTATAAAGAAAACTATATTACCAGTTCAAGCTGTCCACCTGTTATAATCAACTTTACCAGTCCTTCCGATAACGCACAAAGGTTGAAGTGGGATTTTGGTACCGGAGGAGTTGATGATGACAATAGAGTCATAACCAACCATACTTATTACAAACCTGGGGTATACCGTGTGGTATTGTATGCCTATGGCACCAGCACCCGTATAGATTCTTCCATTACTTATATTACGATAAAAGGTCCTTACGCGGCAATCCATGCAGATACCCTGTCAGGATGCCTGAATCAAAACGTAACGCTCAATGCCAACGTCAAAAATGCCAGTTCCTTCACCTGGGACTTTGGAGATGGCTCCATCCTACAAACCACCGATACATTTGCCGTGCATAGCTATTCTCATTCGGGAGTATATACCCCTGCACTGGTATTAAAAGACGGATCGGGCTGCTCGGGAACTTCTGAACTGCCGGATAAGATTGTGATTGATTCCCTGGCAATCCTAAATCTGAATTCAAATTCTGCACAAATATGCGATTCGGCAATGGTACTGTTTCAGCCCGAAATCAAAAGCATTGCTGCCGAAATGTTAAACCAATCACTTACTTACAAGTGGGATTACGGAACAGGCGCCTTACCTCTGATAAATTCAGACCCCGGCAGTACTCATTTTTACAATAAACCCGGGAAATATAAGGTATCCTTATCCGTTAGCTCCTCCTTTGGATGTACAAAAGAAATAGAAGACAGCATAGTGGTGATATCCACACCGCATAGCAAGGTCCTGGGACCCTCTTCAATTTGTCAGGATGGCACAGCGCTATTTACCGGGCAAAGCAACCTTTCATCCTTAATTAAATGGAAATGGGATTTTAATAACGGCAACCAGGCTGATATTCAAAATCCGGAACCACAACTTTATACAAAAGCAGAAGATTCCGTTGCGATACGATTAATCACTGAAAATAAAGGTTGTATTGACACCACGCTCCATTTTCTTACGGTTCATAAACGTCCGGATGTTAATATCCTACCCCGTGATCCCGTTATTTGCCAGGGCAATCATGTACAACTTAATGCACATGACGGAACACAATACAAATGGCTGCCTGCCGGCGGATTGAACCAATACAATGTGGCTAATCCTTTGGCAACGCCAACCGACAATACTATTTATCGTGTTGAAGTAACCAATGCATTTAATTGCAAAAGAAGCGATTCGGTTTCTGTGGCTGTCATAAAACCCTCAAAGGTATCATTGAATTCTTCTACCTATGTATGCTATGGCAACAGTGTACAATTGCCGGCAACCGGTACGGATCAATATCTCTGGATCAATAATATTTCGGGGTTAAGCGGCACCAATACAGGTCAGCCCATTGCCTCGCCGTTAGAAAGCACTACTTATACGGTAGTGGGTTACGATCAACACAATTGCTTCACTGATACTGCGGAAATATTTGTAGAAGTAAAGGCGCTTCCTTCTATAAAATTACCGGCAGATATGGAATTACCTACCGGCAGTGAAATTTATCTGCCTGCATCAGGAAGCGAAGACATGGTAAAATGGAACTGGTCACCCGGAGATTATCTGAACTGCACCACCTGTTCAGGTCCGGTAAGTCGTCCCAGATCCAACATCAGTTACATTGTTACCGCTTCTAACCAATATGAGTGTACCAGCAGTGATACCATTTCCATCGCATTGGTTTGTGCACAAAGCCTTGTGTATATCCCCAATGCCTTCACTCCCAATAACGACCGCCTGAACGATGTGTTTTATGTAAAAGGACGAGGCATTCGCTCTTTAAAGCAAATGCGGGTCTTTAACCGCTGGGGAGAAGTGGTGTTTGAAATTTCCAATGTGGAAATAGATGATATCACTAAAGGATGGGATGGCCGGTATAAAGGGAAAGAGGCTGAAAGCGCCACTTATGTTTATCATATCGAACTAATATGCGACACGGGAGAAATTTTCAGCCGAAAAGGGACGGTTACCCTTATACGTTGATCATTAAAATGATAAGGATCGTACAAGATTTGCTGTTCCAGACTTCCTTACAGAACAACATTTATCTGATATAATTGCCTGAAAGGAAAGAAACATGATTTCACTGAAAACAAGGCAATTTATGAAAAGTCTTTTTTCATCACTGTAGCGTCTTGATATACTCCAGCAGATCACCCATTTCTTCTTTGTTGATAGAGGATTCTAACCCTTCTGTCATTAAGGAAGACTGCATAGGCGCTAAAGATTTAATACTGCTTTTGGGTACAGTTTGCGCTGCACCACTCGCTGTCTTCAGAACCAGGTTATCGTCTGTTTCACTTTCAATAATACCGGCAAGAGTACTGCCTCCGGTAGTTTCAACCATATATCCTTCATAGCCGGGCGCAATATCATGATTGGGATTCAAAATCATCGTCAGCAAATTAATCTTGGTTTGATGACTGACACTATGTAAATCCGGACCAAAATTAATCCCTACACCTTCTAATGAATGGCAGGCACTGCACGCATTTCTAAAGACCAGTTTCCCTTTAGCGGGATCCCCTTTTACGGTTATTGCCACATTATAATCAATAATCACCTTCTCTCTGTCGGCCCCTCCTATTCCCTCAAAAAACTTCTTTGCCTTTTCGCGGATGGTGGAATCTGAATTTTGAATTAATCGGGTTCTGGTATTCCTGCTCACCCATTCTGGCTTTATGGCATTATTTTCCAAACCCATGATCAAAGAAAGTGTTCTGTCTTTTCGTAACAGGAAGCCGGTTTCCACCACTTCATGCAGTTTGGGATTCAGCAAATTCCAGTGGCTCACCAAAATATCAGTTGCTCCAACCTTTGAACTTCCTAAAAGAACACGAATTGCCGCAAACTGTACTTCTACCGGATTCTTTGTTTCCAGTAGATTTTTCAGTTCATCCAAAGGCGCTCCGGTAATATCCAACCCCAATATCCTGATCGCTAAAGCCCTGCTTTCTACTGACAGACTTTCATCCTTTGCCAACTGTTTAGACTTGTTAATAGCCAGGGACAAATCTGCTGACGGCATCAGTTTTAATCTTATAGCCACATCAATGGCAGCATCTTTTACGTGATTAAAAGGATCAGATATTAAGGCAACCAATCCCCGTTGTCCTTCGGGCATTAAGGCCAGCTCACTGGTATTTCTTTTCATGCCTTCAGCTAATCCTTTTAAAGCAGGCACTACCACGCTGGTATCTTTTGAGGCAGATATAGCAGACACGAGAGAAGACATTTCTGCGGGTTTATATCTTGCTCCGGTAACAGAAGCGATTTTTTGCAAAAACTCTCTTTTCCCGTTGAGTTCCAGGCTATCTGCTGTTTCAAAACTCTTAAATTCCTCAAACCATTGTAAGGCATTATCCGAAGCTCCTAATAATACGGCGGTTTGAAACCAGGCATCAGCAATATGGGTAGAAATTATTTTTCTTAAAGCAGCAAAAACTTCAGGATTTGATTTTGCCACCTTACCCAGCGTTAATGCACTCTGAAACTGAACATTAGCATCCGAATCCCCGGAAGATTGCAGCACTCGCTGAAGTATGTTTTTGTTTTCTAATCTGCTTTCAGCAATTAATATTGCCTGCTTTCTTACTTCGGGATGGGTATTTTGAAAGGTCACTTCCAGCATCGTATCAGATAGTGCACCTAAGCCCTCTAAGGTCCATAAACAATGGACTGCAGCTTCAGGGCTTATATTTGTAGATAGCATTGCCACAATCAATGGAACTGCCTGAGCATCCTTTCGATCCACTAATAATCGCTGCGCAGTGCTTCTCCACCAGTTATTAGGATGTACCAGATATCCTACCAATGTTTTCAAATCCGCCTTGCTTAATTCGGGCTTTTGAAAAGAATCTGTTTTAAAATCTTTTGGAACAATTCTATAAATCCTTCCCCTATCATTTCCTGCCAGAAAATCGGATTCTTTTAATTGTCCCGCATGGGTATAAAATCCACTGGTATCGGCAAAAGCCAACCAGTCGGGATGCTCTACTAACTTTCGGTAAAAGTCCACTACGTACAATCCACCATCCGGACCCACCGTTGTATTCACCGGACGAAACCAGCTATCCGTAGAGGCCAAAAATTCCTTTTCGTTTTCTGCTCTTTGTGCTTTGAATGTGGCGCCATCCGGTACCAGGATATCTGCATGCACCATATTGGATACCGGTTCACAAACAAAAGAAGCCCTGGCAAATTTTCCCGGGAATATTCCACCCGTGTATTCACAGGTGCCGCAGGCAGAAGTAAAATGTCCCATCTCTGATTCATGAAGATTGAGCATACCTTTGGTAATAGCATAAACCGAAGCGGCATTTCCGTGATCGGAGATATCGGCCATTGTAGTACTTACATTCAGATAGGGATTATTGGCAAGATAGGCATCATTAATCACCACATGACGGAGGTGTACATTATTCCAAACGGCAAACTGATTTCCAAAAGCATCAAAGGATAATCCAAACTGAGACATACCTCCGGAGGGTTCTATCTTATCCCCGTCAGGTCTGAACCTGAAATTGGTGCCTGGAAATATGTTTACCGGCGCCGCATCCGGTTTTTCCACAAACTTCAATGGACCGCCCTTATCTCTGAATTCTTCCCGCCATTTTCCTCCTCCAGCGCGCGAATAAGCGGCATAAATCCAGTTATCCAAACCATACCGCATACTACTCATCCTTAGCTGGGGGTTGGTCAGGGCAAACCCAGTCAGGATCACTTCTTTCTGGTCCGCTTTTCCATCTCCATCCGTGTCTTTTAAAAACAGGATATCAGGAGCGGAGGTAACCAATACTCCACCCTTCCAGGGCATTATGCCATTGGCATAGGCCAAACCCTCTGCAAATACTGTCCCCGACTCATAAAAACCATCTCCATTTTTATCTTCCAACAGCATGATCTTACTCTTAGGGTCTGTTCCGGGAGCATAATCTTCCATCTTCTCCGAAGGATAATCATCCATCTGCACTACATACATCCGTCCGTCCTCATCAAAAGCTGCTTCAACAGGATTAGTAACCAAAGGTTCAGAAGCCACCAGTTCGATCCGAAATCCTTCAGACAACCGAAAAGTAGATAAAGCCTCCTTCGGCTCATAAGGTGGTTCGTGCTCTTTTGACGTACAGGAGGAAAAAAAGGCCAATAAAAGACTGATCCCAAGGTTTAATAAATATCTGCTTTGATAAAATTGCATTTGAAGTTTTTTCTAACGATAAAATAGTATAAGTACAGCTGCGATGTTTAACATATTGTTTTTATATCCGGCATTAATTCCATATCAGGTTAATTCAGTTCCGGAGCCAGGTTACCATAGGCCCAGGGCGCTTTAAACGGAGGTAGCGGAGGAGGAACAGGAACCTTTCCCGGCTTCATTTCATTGGCTAATTCAATACCGGTATTGGCAAACTGTCGCCCGGCAGAAACTTCCAGATTACTATAGGAAGTAAGACGGGTTTCATAACCTCCACCGTTGGGTCCAAATGCCTCCTCTGTTGGTACATAGCCTACGCATCCATTGGCTAATTCCACTACAAAAGTGAACGGAAATTTACTGGCTTTTTTGATGTCTAAAGCATATTCAACAAAATATTCTGCCGGATTGGACACAAATACTGCCGGACCCACCTGAATGGCCTGAACCTCCACTTCCGCCTCTGGTCTGGTTTTCAATAAAGCATCAAGCAGCAGGGTTTCCTTAGCAAATGTCCATTCCACACTTCCTGCTTTCTCCGGACCCTGCTTCACCAATTCCAGCGCCTGCTTTACCTTTGCCGGGGCAGGTACCCGTCTCTTAACTTTCCATATCCTGGTTCGAACATCTAAAGGGATATCGCTGGCTGCGCCTCTGCGGATAAGCACCAGCGTTTTAAAGGCTTCTGCCCCTATCCTGCTGCCAACAACATCCCACCATTCCTCAGCGCTGGGGTTAGCATATTTGGCCATATTATCTACCTGAGTGATATCACCACAGGCGCCCTGCATAAATACTACCGGCAAGGCTGCATTGCCGGTAGCGCCACGGAGCGTTCTCTCCATTGAACCCACCCAGTTGGCAGAAATTCCACCGGGATTTGTGGTATTATGATTTGCAAAATTCACAACCACTCCCATTAAATTCCCTTTCAAATCCCATACACCAATTGTGCCCACCTGAGGGTCAACAGGACCGGCATAATCAATAATATCAGGATTACCCACACCAGCATGAGAATAGGTTAGTCCGTTTTTCATTCGCTGACGCCGGTTGAAAGACACTTTATCTTCATAACCCACGCCTACTGCTATCTTAGCCTCCTTACGGCTGGCATCTGCCTGCACTACTGCACGGACAATCTGCGCTCTTAAATGTTGTATAAATCCCGAATCCGATGTTATGGATTCATTAGTGATCAGGTCTTTCACTAATGAAGAGGCTTTATCATAATCACCCGGCTCCGACATTCCGATTGGGCCCGAAGAGTGGCTATGCGAAGCGCCGATCATAATAGCTTCCGGACGGATACCGCAACGGCTTTGAATTTCTGCTCTTACATCCTGTACAATATATCGGGTTACAAAAAGCAAATCGAGACCCACCAGGGCTACCTTCTTTTTCCCGTCATCAAAAACCACTGCCCTTACTTTACATCTGTCGTGAAAGGACTGGTGATAACTCTTCCCATAATTCCCAGGCTGTTCCATCCCGATATCAGGCGTGATATCCTGTTCTGAAAAACCAGCCTTAATCACCGGCTCCTGACCCTGACACACTGTTGAGAAGGTAAGGCTTCCTGCAAAACAGAAAGCAGCAATTAGTAAAACGTATTTCATTGTTTTCAACTTTTCATTTAGGTAAAATAATTCAGAGGGAGGCTTCTATTTTGATATGGAACCCAATAATTTAATCGTATCCCCATTATCCACATAGATCGTTTGTCCGGTAATGGATTTGCTTAAATCAGAAAGCAGGAAAGCAACGGTATTACCACAATCTATTGCTTCCACGGCTCGTGGAATAGCCAGTTCATTTTCAACATAATCCTTTACCCATTGCTGAGGGTCATCCGTCCAGGTACGAATCAAATCATAATTCTGCTCCGCATGTACATATCCGGGCGCAATGGCGTTTACCCGGATATTATATCTTCCTAATTCTACGGCCATGCCTCTTGTTAATCCCTCCACCGCCGATTTTGCGCTGGCATATATGGCATACCGGTTTATTGTAGCACGGGCATGAACAGAGGACACATTTACAATATTTCCGGAAGTCTTATTTTTTAAAAGTTGTTGCGAAAAAGCGCTCGACATCATCCACACTCCTTTTATATCCACCTCATACAAATGTTCAAATTCTGCTACACTAACTTCGTAGGAAGGCTTGCTCAATCCAATGCCTGCATTATTAACCAGTCCATGAATAATACCCACTTCTTTTTCCAGCCTGTCAAACATTTCTCTGACCTCGGACTCCCTGCTTATATCTGCTATAGCGGTTACTGCATCCGGATAAGTCTTTTGGATATCTTCTAATTTTTCATCCCTCCTTTCATTAATGATCAGCCGGGCGCCACAACGGGTAAGCGCTTCACAAATCCCGCTCCCCACACCATATCCTCCTCCACCAGTTACCAAAATATTAAATCCTTTTAAATTCATACTACAGAGTTTAATTATATGCTACGCTAATAATCTATCCTTCCGGCTGACTGACTCTTAAAACGATATTTTATCTATAGCAAAACGAGGCATTTTTGTCTCCCATCTTCCTTTTGTAAAGTCCGGAAAAGGAACAGGCGCATTTTTTGCAATTGAAATTCCCGACAGCTCTACTATGGCAGACATTACAGCGGAGTCATAAACATCAATTGGAGTTGGTCCCTTTTTGCGGACAGCATCAATAAAATGCGTTAGCATAACGAAATCTGTACCTCCATGACTTTGAGATCCCGAAGGCTGCTGATACCATTGGTGATTGTATTGCTCTTCATAAGGCTTCCACGGTTCCCATTGGTGGTATCCGGGGCTTTTCTCAACGATATAAATTGAATTTTTCTCCTCATCGTAAATCCCTTTCGTACCCTGTAGCATCCACCTGTTGGCATAAGGTCTGGGCAACTGCATATCATAATTAATAACCAGGGTTTTCCCTTTTTCTGTTTTGAGAAGGGAAGTCACAATATCCCCCTGTTTCCATTTGATTTTAGCATTGGGATGATCGGCTCCGAATCTTCTTTTCATATAGGCATTGATAGAAGTAGAAGCGGAGGCTGTAGAATAAATTTCTGTAAAACGATCGCCACAATTAATATCCAGCCAGCTTAACACAGGCCCCACGCTATGGGTCGGGTATTGATCTCTGTTATAATTTAAAAGATATGTAGCAGGCCACCGTTGTTCGCCTGTCTTGCTGTCAAAGAACCAATGATCAATACAATCATGCGAATGAGCACAATGGCAATGTACAATTTCCCCCAATAATCCCAGCCGTTTCATGTTTAATACCGCCAGGTTATCCTGTCTGAAACTCCAGTTTTCCAGCATCATGCAAGGGATGCCCGTTTTTTCTGAAGTTTCTACCAGACGCCAGTTGTCCTCCACCGTTAGCGCTGCCGGCACTTCAATTCCAGGGTAAATTCCTGCTTCCATAGCTGCCAGAGCGATAGCCGCATGAGACTCCCAATAGGTAGCAATGATTATAGCATCCGGCTTTTCTTTAGATAAAACTTTTTTATAACTCCCGGCATCTCCACTATAAATAACAGGTGCTTTTCTCCCTGCTTTTGTACACAAAGCAGCGGCTTCCTCTGCTCTGCTCCTCTCGAGATCGCATACGGCAACAATCTCTGTGTTGCTCATAAGCAATAAGTTATGAACATGCGACTTTCCCCTGTTTCCCGTTCCTATTATGCCAATCTTTATCTTATTTGCGGGATGACCTTTTGCATAAGACTTTTGCAGGGTGTGGATCCCTAAAGCAGCGACTGCGCTGTTTTTTACAAAAGTTCGTCTGGAAATACTTTTCATCGAATCCATTTAAAATAAAATGTAAAAATTACGATGAATATTTCAATAAACCATTTTTTCCTGACTTAAGGTTTCACAAAAGTATAGGAATAACCGTTTGATCCGGCTTTTGGCGCTACCCCCGCTTCCTTCTGCAAAACCAGCCAGGTAGCATTTTTGGCATCATCCCGGAGAGCGTCTACAATTAAATAGGTTACATTTCCCAACTGATCAATAGCGCGCTTATGGTCGTGCGCAGTAACTACCATATTTACTTTATGCTTTTCAAACAAATCCATTAAAACCAGCAGTTCCTCTACCAGCGGACTTGTGGAAGCCGTGTGATGCTCCCGGAAAAAATTACTATGGGTAAAAATAACGCATCTGTCGTACATGTTCCGCTTGCTTTCCAGAATATTCTTCAGCCAGCTTAACTGACTTTTACCCAGTGTGCCGCTTCCGGAATCAAGGCAGATGTAGAGATCATTCTTCGAAGGCGTTTGAACTGTAAAATAATAGGTAGAAGAACCAAACAGACGGTAAAAATATTTCCAGCCATCAAAATACAACTCGTGATTACCTACCATTACAAAGCTCGGCTTCGCCACCGGATCGGGCAAATGGTTTTTAAAGGTTATCTGATCTCTTTCTCTTCCGGTAGATATGTCTCCCACAAAAACCAGCGCGCTGATGTCTTCCTCTTCCGCCCTCTCCACAAATTTTATATAGTTATTGATCGTTTTCGAACTCCCTACATGTACGTCACCGGTGATCAGTAATGTATATGCTTCTTCACCCACTACCAGATTCTTTAAAGGATGCAGAGCATTCCACTCCATAGAGGCAGCAAACCTCGTTTCAACCCGGTCTGTCGAGCGGACAAGTCCGGTAAAATCGGCTTCCTTAAGACAGGAAGAAAATAAAAAAACAACTGATATTAAAACCAGCACATTACATTTCAAAAAAGGCAAACGAATAATTTTCATGATGGACTTATATGTTTTTTCACCATTCAATGGCTTTAAGCTTAACACCACGGGGCAAAGTTCTGCCGATATCCAAAGTATAGCCGGCTCTCAGATAATACCCGAAATAATTAACTCTTATGTTAAAGAACCCTGCCTGCTGATAGATAGCGTCAAAATAGATCTTTGATTTTTCTGAAACCCTGTACCGAAAATCTGCCAATAGAAAAGGGTTGGTTTCCTGCTCGATGAGAAACTGATCGAAATTGGTTACTGAAGAGTTTATCTCTAACTTTTCTCCAATGGGTTTATGCCAGGTTAACCGATACATCACATTAATAGGTTCCCATAGTGCTTTTTCGGAATAACCCGACCCTGTTTTATATTTATTTGTCAGGCTAAAAACGCGGGTATTGGCGCCCAAATCGAAATACCATCGTTTCCTCTTATGACCAAACAGCAAACCGGCAGTCTGATCGTTCAAACGGGCAGAAAACGGCGACCATTGATAAAATATCTGTGAAGTAATAAGAAATTCCTTTAGCGTAAAATCTTTGGAAACAGAAAAACGCAACGCATCCAACTTTTTATTACGTTCATGAAAGAAAACGGCTCCGGCGCCCGAAGAGAAACCCCAGCCTTTATATTTATAGATAAACTGCCCGGCAAATTTGACGTATTGCCCGAAGGAGACATAATTACGACCGGTGGTCAGGGAAAAGTCGGCCGATACCTGAGCCTCAGCTCTAATAGTGAACAGGAGGAATACAAGGGTCCATTTTAACATAGGTTTATTATAACGTAGCTGATACCCGTTTATTTCAGGAGGATTTTTGAAATAAAAAATGCTATTGTTGTTAAAATCGTTAAATCATAAACCAACTTACAATCATAACGACTAAAAGCCTGGTGATTTTGGGCAATAAGAATTAAGCAAAGTATCTTGTCCTTAACATCTTTTAAAAAATATGGCTTGTAGAGTTTATAGTGTACGTCTTCTCGGTTTTCATGATTTTTTCCCAGAGGAAAAGAATAGGCAAAAAGATTACTATGCAACGAAACTGGGAAAAGAATTAATCGAAACGTTTTGTT
>CAZFGP010000138.1:0-11204 GCA_964518685.1 uncultured Terrimonas sp. | reverse complement strand
TGTTAGCGTATTATCCACCGGTGGCTTCGGCAGGCTCAGCCACCTCCGTCTTTACTTGTCGAATTGCTGCCTGAGCTTGTCGAGTCGCTGCCTGAGCTTGTTAAGTCGCTGCCTGAGCTTGTCGAAGGCAGCTTGTCGAAGGCAGCTGTTCCATCTCACTCCTCCGCAATCAATACACCGAATTGATTGGTAATCCCTGGCGAAACCTTATATAGCATATCTATAAAAGATGTTCCATAATGCGCGTAATAAGGCAAAATATTTTCCACTCTTTCCTGAAGGGAATGATTGGGAAATAAACCCGATTTCAGTTTCTGTAATTGTCTGCTTTGAACGTTATATTTATTCTTTTCAGCCCTGAGCATTTTCTTCTCCACATTTTTTAGAGCCTTAGAGGCTTTGGCTTCTAAGGCATTGATGTGTTGCACGAGCGTTTTATCAACAGGTAGAACAACGTTTCGAAGGTGATGGTAAAAATCTGTCAATTGAAGATGTTCTTTTTCCAAAGTCAATTGGAGGGTACTTCTTCTGATTACAATGTCTTTTAATAATTCAGATGAATCTTTAAAAATAGCTTCTGCATTAAACTCCAATTTTTTCATCAATTTATGACATCGTTCATCTACTATTAAAAATGAATTGCGTTGTAAGAGAACGGGGTAAGGAACGCCATAATATTCAAAGAGTGCTTTTAATTCAAGCCAGTAGGCAACTTCAGAACCGCCGCCAATAAATACAATGTTGGGAAGAATCGTTTCCTGAAATAATCCGCGAAGTACCACATTGGGGCTGAAACGGTCTGGAAATGCCGCTAATTCTTTCAGCATTTCATCAGACGAAAAAGAGATATCGGCGTTGTTTACCTGAAATTGATCGCCAGCCCTTATGATTCTTTCTCTGAGATTGTCCTTCATGTAAAACAGATTAATATCTCGTGGATTCACCTGGGCATGATAATGATTAGCCGCCAGTTGATTCGCTGTTTGTTTTACCAGCTTTGCGGGCGTATGTTTGTAGAGATCATCTTCAAAAACACGACTCATTTCTTTCTTTAAATCTCCGTTATCTGCAATAAGTACCAGCAACCCGAATGAACCAAAAAGGCTGTTTGCAAATTTGAAAGTTGCTTCCTGAATGGTAGAAGATTGTATATAACAGGTTTTTAAAAGATTGATCAGTGCTTCCCCTTCTTCAAGGAAACCCAACTCCCCTTCAATGCGCTGAATTAGCGGCTCCAATCCCGCAGTTTTCATTCTTCCAACGGCTCCGGATTGGGTAGTTTCCCAAACTAATTTTTCACCGTTTAAAAAAATATGATTCAGCTCTTCCAGATCATTGTCTTCACTTCCCATATAATAAACAGGTACAAAGTGACTTTCCGGAAATTGGATATTCAGTTCATCGGCTAATTTAATAGCTTGGATAATTTTATATACGAAATAGAGATAGCCTGTAAACAGGTTAGGTTGATGAGCCGTACAGATAGTAAAAGTATTTACCTCTTTTAGTTTCTCAATATTATCTCTGGTTTTTTGAGAGGTGGAGATTCCTTCATATTGGTCTTTAAATACATCCACCAGTACATCGCGCCGGGTATTAAAGGATTTTCGCGCCTCCATAGCTTCTATGATTCCTTCCACATCCGGGCTGTGTTTATAAAAGGGACGGAGAAAAGAAAGTTGACCCATATAGTCATTAGCCAAAGCGGAAAAGGCTCTGGTACTCTTGTAGCTGATCCATTCAGGTATAAAATTCATGTCGTATACAAAATATGAAGCAAATTAGCTAATTCATAGAAATGAAATACAAGGTAATTGTTTTTAGACCGAAGGAAAGAATGTGAAATGGATGTCTTAGGCCCAAAAAGCAACAACCTCTCAGGACGAGAGGTTGCGCTTGAAGTTGATTGACACTAACCCACCAATGTATAATATAAAACCTGACCTTAAATCAGGCGAAAAATGGGTTCTTATTTATTAAAACACCTATGAAAGCTTCTTCGCTAGAACTAATATTTCTTATCTCAACAGTTTTTTCGCACTTCTGAGTCTAAAGTTACCTATTATTTTGTTGCAAGTCAATACCGTAAACCGGGTATTATATGTTATAATTTTTTACGATGAAGTTCAAAAAGATTATATAAAACGTATAAAATGTATTGAATTTGAATCAATTAAAAAAAATGCGTATCTTGAAATATTAGATGATATTAATGTGTAACACAATGATTAACATTTAAAGTGATTTCGTTTTACATCTAAAATGAGGAATTGAAAATTTCGAAGTTGATTCTGTTTTCATGTAAGGAAGGGATAGTACAGGATGGTTTATGATTTTTATTACCTTATCTATGCATCAACAAAGACGAAGAAATCATTTTTCCGTATTTTTTTCTAACTTATTAAAACGATTGCTTATGCTTATAATCAAACTCTTCTTTTGACCTGCGTTGATAGTTTTGTTCGCAGGTCTTTGATTTGCCAATTATTCTTTCACTACTGTTAATCTTATCTGATGTTAAAAAAAATTAAGTCGTATAAACGGCAGTTGGATGGCTATGCCGTTTATAAAATTTTGAATACTCTTATTCCCTTTCGTAAAAGGTTATTCCTATTGCCGTTACGTTTCAAAAAGACCGTTATTGCCATTCTGCCTTTATGCATTATCATCTGCTCTGCTGCGGTCGCAGGTTTACGGAACGATCTTAAGGTTCATGATGATATTTATTTTACCAGCCCGGGAAAAATAGTATTAGGGGCTATTGAAATAAGTGGAACGGTAACTGATTTAGCCGGAGATCCGTTGACCGGTGTTTCTATTGTTGTTAAAGGAACTTCTTTGGGTACTACTACTGACGATGATGGACGGTTTACTTTAAATGTTCCATCAGAGAAGAGTGTAATTATTGTAAGTTTTGTTGGATATGAATCCCAGGAGGTTGTTGTAGGAAATTCCATCGAATTGCATATCCATTTGCTTGCTTCATCAGCCAGAGATTTAGCCGATGTGGTAGTTATTGGATATGGTACCAGAAAAAAATCGGATTTAACAGGTTCTGTGGGAACAGTACGGAGCGATGCATTGGAAGAGAGACCAGCAGCATCCTTGAATCAGAACCTTTCTGGCAGGGTAACCGGAGTAAATGTGTCTTCAAATTCGGGTAGACCCGGAGGCAGAGCAAATATTCGGGTCAGAGGGGCTACTTCTATTAGTGTGTCTAATAATCCTTTGTATGTTATTGACGGAGTGATATTGAACTCTGCCGATTTACAAAATGGGAGCACGCCAATAGATTATTTAAACCCGAACGACATCGCCTCCATAGAAGTATTGAAGGATGCCTCATCAACAGCAATCTATGGGGCACGAGGCGCTAATGGGGTTATATTAATTACTACCAAAAGAGGATCCTCAGGCGGTGGAAAATTAGGGTATGATGGTGATTATAGTATTAGCGTTGCTCCTAAGAGACTGGCATTATTGAATGCGAAGGAGTTTTTGGAAACAGAAGAAATTGCATACGCAAATGCGCAAAAATATGACCCTGTGGGCTGGGCGTCAGGAACAAAATATGTTGATCCCAGAACAAAGCGTACTAACCCTCTGCTTTTTGATGCTAATGGAAACCCGCTTTATGAAACCGACTGGCAGGCAGAAACATTTAGAAAAGCATTTACGCAAAATCATCAGTTGAATTTTACAGGAGGAAACGAAAAGGGCAGTTATGGCGCCTATCTGAATCATCGTAATGAAAATGGAATAGTTAAAGGATCCTGGATAAAAAGATATGCAGCACGTTTTGTATTTGATTCGCAAGTCAAGAGTTGGTTGAAAGTAGGAGGCAGTCTGGGCTATACAGATCAGGTAGACAGGCAAATTGATATCCTGGGTGGCGGCGGTATTACCATTATGCGCCAGGTTTTGGAAGAATTGCCATTTATACCGGTTAAATATCCCAATGGATCCTGGGGACGCAACAGAGATTACCCCGGAATGGAGGGTGGTGATAGTCCTTTACGTATTATTGAAGAACGTACCTACCTCCTGCGTACACAAACTATGTTAGGGAATATGTACTCCAATATTCGCCTGATGGATGGACTTGAACTGCGAACCACTTTGGGTACGAATGTAATAAACCAAAGGTTGGATAACTATAATGGTATTGATTTACAATACATTTCTTCAACCGGAAACGCTGTGGTTGTTAATAACAGATTTAATTCCTGGCAGTTTGAAAACTATCTAACCTACAATAAGAGTTTTGGTATGCATGCAATTAATGCCGTTGGAGGTTTGGCATGGCAGCATATAGACAGATATGAAGTTGCTGCAAGAAGCCAAACCTATATTGATAATTTTTACAATGTCAACAATTTGGGAGCAGGGGCTGGTGTTCAGGCGCCGAGTTCTTTCGCAAATGCGTATGGAATTAACTCCTATTTTGGGCGTATTAACTACACCTTGTTAAATAAATACCTGGTAACTTTTACCGGACGTCAGGATGGATCCTCTAAATTTGGATCTGATAATCGTTATGCGTTTTTCCCTTCCGCAGCTTTAGCCTGGAAGGTGACCGAGGAAGACTTTATGCAAGATATTTCAGTGATTTCTAATCTGAAATTAAGAGGGAGTTATGGAGAAACAGGTAACTCAGAAATAAATGCCTATCAGGCTGATGAGATCATGGGAAATTATGAAGTAGTTTTTGGTGGAAACCGTGAAATAGGAATAGGTATCTCCCGAATGGGTAACCCGAGATTGAAATGGGAAAAAGTGCGCCAGATTGATTTCGGATTGGAATTGGGATTGGTGAGTAACAGAATTAATTTGGAATTAGATTGGTACAGAAAGAGAGCAACAGATATGCTTTTAAGCGCTCCGGTTCCAAGAAGCAGTGGTTATAACGAAGTGTCAAGGAATATAGGAAGCATGGAAAATAAAGGTGTTGAGCTTTCAATCAATACCGTAAATATTAAGAATGCAAATTTTTCCTGGAACACGCTGTTCAATATATCCATAAATAAAAATAAGGTTATCGCTTTAACAGGTGGTAGTGATATCTATTCAGGGAATACGGTAATTAGGGTTGGTGAACCAGTAGGCTCTTTTTTTGGCAGGGTGCATTTAGGAACATGGGGTTCTCATGAGGCTGTGGAAGCCAAAAAGTACAATATGCTTCCGGGGGATATTAAGTATCTTGATTTGAATAATGACAGAGTAATTAATGATAATGACCGCACTATTATAGGAAAAGGTATCCCCGATGGATTCGGAAGTTTTATGAATACTGTCCAATATAAGAATTGGTCATTATTAATTGATTTGCAATTCATGTATGGTAATGATGTATTGGATAGAAGTATCCATTCAGCAGAAGACAGGCAGGGAATTGCTAACAGTTACAAAACAGTACTCAATGCATGGACGGAGAGTAATCAAAACACACCGATAGCGCAGCTTCGGCCTATTAATGCCTATTATACAACAAATAATGACAGCCATAAGATTACAGATGCTTCTTTTATCAGAGGTAGAAACCTGTTGTTATCATATACATTTGGCTCCCAAACAATCAATCGTTTGAAGATCGAGCGAATGAGGGTGTTTGCTTCAGTTCAAAACTTTTTTGTTTCAACGAAATATTCAGGATATGACCCTGAAGTATCCAACTCGGGTTCTCCCTTTGATCAGGGATTTGGTTTATACGATTATCCAAGACCAAGGGTATTTATGGTTGGGATAAATTTAGGGTTATAAATAATTATTAGCTATAAAAAGTATTTAAAATGAAAATAATTATTAAGAAGTCTCTACTTTTTGTGACTTTGAGTATGATAGTGATATTAATGGGGTGTAGCAAGTTTCTGGATGAAACTGATCCCTCAAATTTTTCAACAGGGAGTTATTTTACTAAACCGGAACATGCAAAAAGTTCCGTAAATGCTATTTACGCAAGCATGCGCGATCCATTGAATAGTGGTTTTGGAGGAGGCGCCTGGATGATGCTTGAATTTGCAACCGGACTGGCAGGTACAGACCTGGGTCAGGCAGTAAATAGTTACTTTGTAAAAGATCTGACCAATACAGCAGATAATGGATACGGATTAACTTTATGGACGGCTTATTACAGAGGAATTGCAAATGCGAATACTTCGATTATGCATATTCCTAACATCACCATGGATGAGACACAAAAGAAAAAATTATTAGGTGAAGCTTATTTCCTAAGAGCCTGGTATTATTTCAACTTGGTGCAAATGTTTGGAAACATTCCGTTGGTTACAGAACCGGTAAATTTGCAGTCAGAACAGTTGAAGTCGGTGCAGGTTGCTCCCGATGAAGTGTATAATTTAATCGTTAGTGATTTGCAAACTGCAGAAGCTTCCGGATTGCCCTGGAAAGATGAGTCAGGAAGAGTAAGCTTGGGCGCAGTGAAGTCATTGCTGGCAAAAGTATATCTTACCATGGCAGGATATCCTCTCGAAAAAGGACAAACACACTACGTTTTAGCTGCCCAAAAAGCTAAAGAAGTGATGGAGTCAGGACAGTTTAAGTTGTTTGACAACTATTCAAGTCTGCACAATTTAAGTATGAAGAATAAAGAAGAAAATATCTTTATGATTCAATACCTGAGTGGTATCCTTGCCAGTAATTGGCAGGTGTCTATAGTGCCCTACAATAAGAATATTTCTAAGTATTCTGATGAAACGGGCGGAATCTATGCCACCACCGCTTTTGCACAGTCATTTCAACCCAACGATCTGCGTGCAAAAGAAAAGGAGTTCTTCTATACCACTTATACGAATCAGGACAACAGAAGCCTTGAAGTTGAATTGGGTGGCTATTTTATTTATAAATATTTTGATAATGATGCACATCTTAATACCGCCTCCAGTGGCATGAATTGGGCAGTTTTGCGTTATGCAGATGTACTTTTAATTTTTGCAGAGGCTTCAAACGAAGTTAATGGACCAACTCCGGAAGCCTACAATACAGTAAATACCATTCGTGCCAGAGCAGAATTGTCAGATTTGGCGGGTTTAACAAAAGAACAGTTAAGAGAGGCTATTTGGAAAGAAAGGTGGTATGAGCTTTGTTTTGAAAATATTACCTGGTTTGATATGGTGAGATTGCGTAAAGCTTTTAATGTTACCACAAAACAATTTGATGAATTTGTAGGACATAAATTTTCTTATGGTCCTACCCTAACAAAAAGAGAATTGTTGTTTCCTATCCCAACTTCTGAAGCGCTCAATGGAAAACTCAATCAGAATTTTGGATACTAAAAATATTCCCTGATCACACATAACAGGCTTTGATGCTGGCTCATCAAATCTAATAAATGTTTAATCTAAATAAGCCAGAGTTTGAAGAGCAATTCAAATTCTGGCTTATACAATATGCTGCTTTAGTTGTTTTGGTTCGTCTGTTAATTTAAACGTATATTTATCATCCAAAAAAGTTATTTCCATGAGTGCCTCCCTTAAGAGAATGATGGTTTTTTATAGCAGTTTAATTTTTGCCTTAATAATATTTCTTACGGCTTGTAATGTAAAGGATTCAGAAACGATTAAGGTGAAACGTAATTCACATATCGCCCTGATAGGAAATAACCTGGGTTCAAGAATGATTAATTACGATTATTTTGAGACAGAGATGCAACTACGCTACCCCGATAGTATGCTGTATTTTCGGAACTTTTGCGATGGAGGCAATACTCCGGGATTCAGACCCCACGCAGCCAGAAACGATCCCTGGGCTTTTCCCGGTGCAGAAAAATTTCAAACCGAACTGGCTACAAATTCACACAGTGAAGGTTTTTTTGATTCTCCTGATCAGTGGCTGACCAGGCATAAGGCAGACATTATTCTGGCATTTTTTGGCTACAATGAATCTTTTCAGGGGGAAGAGGGACTGGCAAATTACAAGGCAGAATTAGATGCCTTCATCAAACATACCCTGCAGCAAAAATATAATGGACAATCCGCACCGCAATTGGTAATTGTGTCACCCATCGCATTTGAAAACCTGTCTTCAAAATATGACCTTCCCAATGGGAAAAAGGAAAACCAGAATTTGCAACGTTACGCCGAAGGGATGAGAGAGATTGCAGCAGCCAATAAGGTATTATATATAGATGTTTTTACCGAAACAAAAAAATGGTTTGATGCCGCAAAGGAACAATTGACCATAGATGGTTCTCAGTTAAATGAAGAAGGGTATAAAAGATTTGGGCTGCTTTTGACCGATAAGATTTTTGGAAAATCGCCTTCACAGGCCGAAGCCAACAGAGCAATGGTCTATAATGCTGTGGGAGAGAAAAATTGGATGTGGCTGAATGATTATAAAATCCCTAATGGCGTTCATGTTTATGGTCGCAGATACAATCCGTTTGGTCCGGATAATTATCCTGCTGAAATTGAAAAAATCAGGCAGATGACAGCCATTCGGGATACTGCGATATGGAAAGCCTTGAAGGGAGAGAAAATGGATCTTGCGGCGGCAGATAAGAATACCCTTGTATTACCCAAGGTAACTACTAATTTCAATCCCGAAAAAAACGGTAGTCTCACTTATCTATATGGAGAAGATGCTTTGAAGAAATTGAAAGTACCTCCGGGTTACAAAATTGAAATGTTTGCTTCGGAAGAAGAATTTCCTGACCTCGCTAAGCCCATGCAGATGTCTTTTGATAATAAAGGAAGGCTTTGGGTCGCCACAATGCCCAGTTATCCGCACTACAAGCCGGGTGATACTAAGCCAAACGATAAGATTATTATTCTGGAAGACACTAATAATGATGGAAAGGCAGACAAGCTTTCAGTTTTTGCCGATCATCTTCATTTGCCGGTTGGTTTTGAAATTGCTCCGGAGGGGGTGTATGTTTCTCAGGGAACCAATTTGAAATTATTAACGGACACTGATGGAGACGGGAAGGCTGATAAGGTGGAAATATTGCTGAGCGGTTTTGATGACCATGATACCCATCACAACAGTCATGCGTTTACTGCCGACCCTTCCGGTGCTATCTATTCCGGAGAAGGGGTTTTTCTGCATACCAATGTAGAAACATCTTATGGCCCTGTGCGTTCTACCAATGGAGGATTTTATCGCTATGCCCCGCAATTGCATAAACTGGAGCGAACTGCGCAGCTTTCTATTCCCAATCCCTGGGGTATAGCCTTTGATGACTGGGGACAGCCTTTCTTTGCGGAAACTTCAGGTCCGGATGTAAGATGGATGATGCCGGGCACTGTATTGCCCCGATATGGAGAAGCTACCCATAAGTCCTTTAATCTGATAGAAGAAGCGCACAGGGTACGGCCCACTTCGGGACTGGAATTTGTATCCAGTCGCCATTTCCCTGATGAAGTACAGGGCGATATGCTGATCAATAATACCATTGGCTTTTTAGGGATGAAGGAGCATGCAATAGAAGATAGTGGCACTGGTTATAAAAGTCATCATCGGGTAGACCTGGTGGTGAGTGAAGACCGGAATTTTCGTCCGGTGGATATGGAATTTGCACCTGATGGATCCCTTTATCTGATTGACTGGCATAATATACTGATCGGTCATATGCAGCACAATGCCAGAGATCCGCTGCGCGACCATAGCCATGGAAGAGTATACCGGATTACTTATCCTTCCAGACCACTGGTGACGCCTGCAAAAATTGATGGCGCAAGTATCGAGACCTTACTGGATAACCTTAAACTTCCCGAATATCGCAGCCGCTACCGCACCCGCAGGGAGTTAAGAGGAAGAAATACAGAGGAAGTATTATCTAAACTGAAGGTTTGGATTAAAGGGTTGGATAAGAATGATCCTCGCTACGACCACCATATACTGGAAGGATTGTGGGTAAGCTGGGGAATGGATAGGGTAGACCAGGATCTATTAAAGCAGGTACTGAAAGCGAAAGACTACCATGCCCGTGTTGCTGCGGTTAATGTGGTCCGTTATACCGGACACCAGGTGAAAGACCAGTCCGATTTGCTGATGCAGGCAGCACAGGATGAAAATGGAAGGGTGAGGCTGGAAGCTATTGTTGCTGCTTCCTGGATTGGGAAGGAGAAAGGAATGCCCATCCTTGAAGAAGCCGCAAAAATGCCATTGGATGAATGGATGGTTCATGCTTATGAGACTGCCGTAGCCCATCTGAACGGAAAATTGGTTAAGGAACACAAAGAAGAAAAGATCGTTTCTTCATTAAAGGGGAATGATCTGGAACTGTATAAAAAAGGAAAAGAAATTTATGCGAGAGACGGATATTGTAATACCTGTCATCAACCAGACGGAAAGGGGTTGTCAGCCTCAGGATTTCCACCCCTTACGAATACCCAATGGGTAACAGGCAATGAAGAGCGTTTAATCAAAGTGGTGTTAAAAGGATTATTGGGCCCGCTGGAAGTAAATGGCGTAAAGTACCCCGGACAAGTGCCAATGACCCCTTTTGAAGGTTTATTAAATGATGAAGAATTAGCGTCAGTATTGACCTATGTAAGAAATTCCTTCGGTAATCAGGCCGCTGCTGTACAGCCTGAGATGGTTAAAAAAGTTAGAGCTGCAGTAGAAAGTAAAAAAGATTTTTATTCGCCGGATAAACTGTTATCAGAACATCCATTGGAAAAATAAAAACTATTGATCTTTATTATTCCTGAGAGGTTCAGGCTTACGATCCTTCCAGGTTGCGAAGTGGCATAAAGTGTCTCCGGCCTGGTTTTTTATATATTTGCCTGGCCAGTGAATAACCGATAGAAATGGATGTGCGGAGGAGAGAACAGGTCATTTCAATACCTGCTGGCTAAAATCCATTTCAATAATCACCCGGTTGGATGATGCTCCTAATTCTATTAAATTCGTCCGGATACTGCTCATCATATCCCTCTTGCCGCAGACGTAAAAATACTGGGAAAAATTGTTTATTTTTTCTTTCAGGTAAGCCTTATCAATCCGTCTGTTATCATAGATTCGGTTTTTTTCCCGGGTAAGCGTATTTATAAATTTGCTTCCCAACATCTCTTCAAATTCTTCTTTCAGAATGATGTCTTTGCTTTCCTTATTAGAATATATCAGGCTATTATTTCCAAGCCGGTTTTCATTTTTGAGATTGCGTAAAATAGCAATAAATGGTGTGATACCTGCACCTCCGGCAATAAAGGTTCCTTCATCCTGGTAATGATAGGCCCCGAATGAAT
>CAZFGP010000137.1:0-11242 GCA_964518685.1 uncultured Terrimonas sp. | reverse complement strand
ATGGGTGAAGCTGTGGAGGATTATGCCGGCAAGCCGGCAAATACAGTCAATCTGTCCCGGGAGGATTATGCAAAACAGGTAGCTAATTGGCGGGCTGGTGTATCCATGGAAAAGTTCAAGGAAGTGAGAAAAATGTTTAAGAAGGCAGGGGTAAGCATTTATGCCTTCAAACCCAGCGCACTGGGATCTTCCAATACAGATGCAGAAATTGAATATGCCTTAAAGGCCACCAAAGCGCTCGGGGCTGTTTCCGCTACGGTTGAACTGCCTAAGGATATCGCCCAGTCGAAAAGATTAGGAGATCTGGCCTCCAAACACAAGGTATATATTGGCTATCATGCTCATACCCAGGCTACAGATACGGCTTGGGATGTGGCTTTGAACCAGTCGCCCTACAATTCCATGAATCTGGATTGCGGGCATTATATTGCTGCCGGTGGTAACAATACAAAAGAAAGCCTGCTCGCATTGATCGAAGCAAGGCATGACCGTATAACCAGTTTTCATCTTAAAGACCGGAAAACAAAGGAAAACGGTGCCGCCAATTTGTCCTGGGGAGAGGGAGATACGCCGATCCCGGAAATTCTAAACCTGCTCAAGGATAAGAAATACAAGATACCGGTGAGTATTGAATTAGAGTATCAGATTCCTGCTGGTTCAGATGCAGTAAAAGAAGTAAAAACTTGTTTGGGCTATGCCAAAAGAGCGCTTGGGGCTTAGCCTTTCCATTTTATTGCATGGTAAATGATTCCATAAATTTTGTGGTGAAATTTCCTTTTCGGAAATCTTCATTTCGCATCAGTTGCTGATGAAAAGGAATAGTGGTTTTTACCCCTTCTATAACATATTCACTAAGTGCCCGGCTCATAGTATTAATCGCTTCCTCTCTTGTTCTGGCAATGGCAATAATTTTAGCAATCATGGAATCGTAATATGGGGGGATTACATATCCGGCGTAGGTGTGAGAGTCTATTCGTACGCCATGTCCTCCGGGCTGATGGAGTACTGTGATTTTTCCCGGGGAGGGTCTGAAATCATTATAGGGATCTTCGGCATTAATCCGGCATTCAATGGCATGCATTTCAGGGTAATAATTCCTTCCTGAAATGGATTCTCCGGAGGCAATTTTTATTTGTTCCTTCACCAGATCAAAGTTGGTTACTTCTTCTGTAACACAATGTTCTACCTGGATTCGTGTATTCATTTCCATGAAATAAAAATTCTTATGTTTGTCCACAAGAAATTCTATAGTACCCACGCTCTCGTAATTTATGGCGGCCGCTGCTTTTAGCGCTGCTTCTCCCATTTTTTCACGTAAATCATTGGTCATAAACGGCGAAGGCGATTCCTCCACTAACTTTTGGTGCCGACGTTGAATAGAGCAATCTCTTTCACTCATATGACAGACCTTACCGTACCGGTCGCCTGCTATTTGAATTTCAATATGCCGGGGTTCTTCCACATATTTTTCCATGTACAAACCGTCATTCTTGAAAGATGCTCCCGCTTCAGCCTTAGCATCGCTAAAAGCTTTTTCCAGTTCTGTTTCTTCCCAAACCACCCTCATGCCCTTACCTCCTCCTCCGGCTGTAGCCTTAAGAATTACCGGATATCCCATTTCTTTTGCAATCACCTTAGCCTGATCCGCAGTTTCGAGCAGCCCCTGACTTCCTGGAACAACCGGTACTCCGGCTTTTATCATGGTTTCTTTAGCAGTTATTTTGTCCCCCATAGCTGTAATCATTTCAGGGGTTGGGCCGATGAATTTTATACCATGCTCACAACAAATCTGAGCAAATCTGGCATTCTCCGATAAAAAACCATATCCCGGATGAATGGCATCCGCATTGGTGATTTCTACCGCAGCCATAAGGTGTGGAATATTAAGATACGAATCTGCGCTTTGTGGTCTTCCAAGACAAACTGCCTCGTCTGCAAATTTTACATGCAAACTGTCTTTGTCAGCAGTAGAATAAACCGCAACGGTCTTTATCCCCATTTCTCTGCAGGTGCGAATTATGCGTAACGCAATTTCACCGCGATTGGCAATAAGTATTTTTTTGAACATATAATTAATGTGATAAAATGTGGAAAATGCGAAAGGGTGGAAATATTAAAAATGTATGCAAAAAACAATCATTTCTCACATTTTCATATTTTCACTTTTCCACTTTCTCTAATTGGGTTCCACCAGAAACAGAGGCTGATCATACTCAACCGGCGATGCATCTTCGGCCAATATCTTAACTATCCTGCCACTTACTTCGCTTTCTATTTCATTAAAGAGCTTCATGGCTTCGATAATACAAACCACCTGCCCCTGTGTTATTTCATTCCCAACTTCTGCCAGTATAGGTTTGTCGGGAGAGGCTCTTCTGTAGAAGGTGCCGATCATAGGACTTTTTATGGTCAGCAGGTTATCTGCTGATTTGGAAGATTCTCCCGCCTTTGGTTTTTCAGAACCGGAATCGGCTGCAGGCTGGGCTGATAGAGCAACAGATTCTCTTACAGGAGAAGATGAAACCACCTGAGTGATATGCTCTTCTTTTTGCTTGATTTTGATCTTGAAATCTTTATCTTCTATTCTGATTTCTCCTATATTGGATTTGTTGATAATCTTTATCAGTTCCTGAATTTGTTTAAAATCCATGTGGGTGAGTTTAATTTAAAAACAGATAGGTTTCCTCCGAAACAGACGGCTAAGATAGGAATTCGAAGTAAATATAACCAAAATCAGTTTTTTACACGTTCTACATATTCACCTGTTTTGGTATTTATCCTTATTTGTTCTCCCTGGTCTACAAAAAGGGGAACCATCACGGTAGCTCCTGTTTCAATGGTAGCCGCTTTCAAGGTACGGGTAGCTGTGTCTCCTTTAATCCCCGGCTCAGTATAGGTAACTTCCACAATAATTTTGTCCGGCAGTTCCACACTCATAGGTAATTCAGTTTCTGTATTTAATAAAACAGAGACCCCCTGACCTTCTTTTAAAAATTGAGGTGCATCCACCAGTGACTCCTGAACTACAATTTGTTCGAAGGTTTCATTGTCCATAAAATTATATCCGGAATCATCCTTATACAAAAATTGGTATTCTTTTCTTTCCACTCTTACTGGATAAATGGAGTCTCCGGAGTTCCAGGTTTTTTCGATACTTCTGTTATTTTCAATACCTTTTAGTTTAGCCCATACCTTTGCTGCTGCTCTGGCAGTTTTGTTTTCGCCAAACTCGATAACGGTATAAAGGCTGCCATCTAATTTCAGGATCATCCCCCTGCTGATGTCTGCTGTGTTTGCCATTTATTTTTTTTTGAAGTGCGGCAAAGATAGGAGGTTTTGATTTATTTCTGTGACAGAGATCAGGACAGGCTATTTTTTATGATCCGGATTTCCCGACGGCATTTCAATAATTTTCGGGTATTTTTGCCTTCATGGAGCACATTATTTCCAATGATATTTTGTCTGAAGAGAAATTATCTTTCGAACGCTTCCGGGAAGAAGTGCTGATGGATTACCGCCTGGCCTGTGAGAGCAGAGAGACCAGTTTGTTGGGGCGTAAGGAAGTGCTTACCGGAAAGGCCAAATTTGGCATTTTTGGAGACGGAAAGGAAGTGCCACAGATAGCGCTGGCTAAATTTTTCCAACCGGGGGATTTTTATGCCGGATACTATCGTGACCAAACAATAGCCTTTGCCACAGGGACAGCCACAGTGGAGAATTTTTTTGCTCAGTTGTATGCCAATCCAAATGAAGAGGAAGAACCTCATAGTGCCGGGAGGCAAATGAATGCGCATTTTGCATCTGCATTTGTAGATAGGGAAGGGGAATTTCTTGATTTGGTTAACCGGAAAAATTTTAGTAGTGGTATCGCTCCCACTGCCGGACAGATGCCGCGGGCTTTAGGTCTGGCATTTGCATCCAAAGTGTTTCGCGAAATTGAATTGTTGCAACAGTATCCTATGCTGTCTAATAATGGCAATGAGGTTTGTTTCTGCACCATTGGTGACGCGTCCACCTCTGAAGGGCATTTTTGGGAAACAGTAAACGCAGCAGCGGTGCTGGAAGTTCCATTAGCAATTTTTATTTGGGATGATGGATACGGAATTTCGGTGCCATCTGCCCAGCAGATTGTAAAAGGCTCTATTTCAGAGGCTTTGAAGGGCTTTCAAAAAAAAGGAAATTCTTCAGGAATAGATATATATAAGGTGAAAGGCTGGGATTATGCAGGTCTATGCGAGGTGTTTGAGCGAGGAATACAAAAAGTGCGCGATACCCATATACCGGCGATATTTCATGTGGAAGAGGTAACGCAGCCACAGGGACATTCTACCTCAGGAAGTCATGAACGGTATAAATCGCCGGAAAGACTGGAGTGGGAAAGGGAATGGGATTGTTTGAAAAAGATGAAAGAATGGATTCTGGCAAATGCCCTGGCAGACGAAGAAGAATTAAATAAGATAGAAATTAATGCTAAAACAACCGTGAAAGAGAGCCGTCAGCTTGCCTGGGATAAATATGCCGCACCCATAAAAGTGATGGTTGCAAAATCTTTATCTCTGTTACAAAAGGCGGTAGATGATAACAAAGATTATAGCGGTCGTATTCTTGCCGCCATTCAAAAGCTGAAATCAAATCGTGAGCCGGACAGAAGGGATACTTTTAAAGCGCTCGCTACAGGTGTTCATTTCAGTGATGATACCGCCATCGCCGAATACTATAATCAATTGTTTGCTGAAGAAAGCGCCCGATATCGCTCTCACTTGTATAATGAAGGAATCAAAAGCCTGGGTAAGGTAATTCCTTCCTCTCCCGAATTTGATGAAAATGCTCCCTTATTAAACGGGTATCAGATTCTCAATCGCTATTTTGATCAATTGTTTGCACACAATCCTAAAGTGCTTGCCTTTGGTGAAGATATTGGTCAGATAGGAGATGTAAATCAAGGTTTTGCAGGTTTGCAGAAAAAATATGGAGAGAAAAGAATATTTGATACCGGTATCCGGGAACTTACAATAATAGGGCAGGGGATCGGGTTGGCCATGAGAGGGCTTCGCCCGATAGCTGAGATCCAATATGTTGATTATATGTTATATGGGCTACAGCCTTTGAGTGATGACGCTGCCTCCTTGCATTATCGTACAAAGGGGAAGCAGAGTTGTCCTCTGATTGTTAGAACCAGGGGTCATAGACTGGAAGGGATTTGGCATAGCGGTTCTCCAATGGCAGTGATTATTAATGCACTGCGGGGATTTCATATTTGTGTGCCCCGCAATATGGTGCAGGCAGTAGGCATGTATAATACTTTGTTGGAGGTGAATGATCCGGCAATGATAGTGGAATGTCTTAATGGCTATCGTTTGAAAGAAAAAATGCCTTCCAATCTGTTGGATTATCGGGTAGCTTTAGGCGTGCCTGAAATTATGAGAGAAGGGAATGATCTCACCATAGTATGTTATGGAGCTACGTTGCGACTTGCACTTGAGGCGGCACAGTTGCTTGAAGCTATGGATATTCAATGTGAAGTGATTGACGTGCAAACCTTATTACCTTTTGATGTAGACCAGCTCATTCTGAAATCGCTGAAGAAGACCAACCGTATTATTTTTGCAGATGAAGATATGCCGGGAGGCGCTGCTGCTTATATGTTTAATATGGTAATGGAAGTGCAGGGAGGGTACCGCTGGCTGGATGTGGCTCCACGAACCCTTACCGCCCAGCCTCACCGTCCGGCTTATGCTTCGGATGGAGATTATTTCAGCAAACCCAATGTTGAAGATTTTATCAGGATGGCAAAGGAAATGATGAAGGAATAAGAGGTGTCATGTATAGGAATTAATAATTAGAAAGCAAAGAACAAAAATCAGGCGTGCCGTGCATAAATCTTTGAGCAGGAGCGAAATTCGTTTTACAGAATCCTGGAAGGAGCAGAGAGAAGGTTCCAGGGTTGGATATTATCTTCTTTATACCTTCAGCTGGGGGTTGGTTAGCACCTTCGTTGTATTTTTCTTATTGATGTTTTTAGGAGGGATCAGTATTATTCCGATTGCGCAGGACAATAAAAAAATAGCAGTTATTGTAGCTGTTGGCTTTATTTTAGGATTTTGTATCGCTTTAATGGTACGATACCGGAATGAAAAAAAATATCAGAGAATATTGAAGAAGATCAGAAAAGACGGAAATGAATAATGGCAATAGAAATATTCTTCCCGTTTAATAATACCTATAATACCTACGGATGAAAATTTTACAGACTGCGGAACGGGTATCTCATCAGGATCATTCAGATAATTATGTTTTTCAAAGATCTCTTCTTGCCTATTTGGAAGCGGCGAAACGAATCAGCGGTAAGGTTCTTGAAATAGGTACGGGTAGCGGTTATGGAGTGGAAATCATTGCGCCGCATACCGATAAATTTGTAACTGTTGACAAATACCCAATAGAAGGCATTACCAAGGTTGACACGAAAGGAGGAAACAGGGTTGAATATCTACAGATGAATGTGCCACCGCTTAAAAATATTGCCTCAGGATATTTTGATTTTGTAATTACATTTCAGGTTATAGAACATATTGATAAAGATGGTTTCTTCCTGGAAGAAATTGAAAGAGTTTTAAAACCAGGAGGGAAACTCATCGTTACCACTCCTAATAAAAAAATGTCGCTTACACGTAATCCATGGCATGTACGGGAATACACGGTTAATGAATTAGAACAGTTGCTTCTGCATGATTTCGGGAAGGTGGAAAAACTTGGCGTGTTTGGCAATCGGGCAATCATGGATTATTACGAAAAAAACAGAAAAGCCGTTGAGAGGATAACCCGATTTGATATTTTTGATTTGCAGCATCGCCTGCCCCGTCAATTGCTTCAAATTCCTTATGATATCCTCAACCGGCTCAACCGAAAAAAACTGTTACAGAATAACAAGCTGTTGGTGACGGGTATTACACATGAAGATTATACCATACAAGCAGCAAATGATAAGTGTTTTGATCTGTTTTTTATTGCAGAAAAGAAGTCAGGATAGAGCAATGTTTTTAGAAATATATTTCAGTAGCGCCATAACCGAAAGAAGGGTGAAACTGATTCACAAAAGACTTCACCTCCTTTTTGTTTCGGAGGATATCATGAATTTCCTCCTTTAGCCTGCCAGTTCCAACACCATGGACTACAATCAGCATGGATTGCTGATGCTGCAAAGCAAGATCATAATATTTTTCAAAAGTTTTCAATTGCAGGTCTAATTTTTCGTTATTACTCATTTTTTCCCAAACGTCGGTTAATTTTTCAATGTGCAGGTCTATTACCGTGCGTGGTGGGGCAGATAAATTTTGTTCGCGCAATTTCCGCACTTTAAATCCCGCAGCAGTAAGCTTTTCGAATCCTGGAGCTTCCTCCGTAATCTTATCGGGATATTTTTCAAATAACGGATAAGAAAAACTGGCTTCCTGGCGGAGTTTCATTTCTTCAACTTTTTGAAATACCTGTTTCGCTTTGAGCTTTAAAAAAGTTTCGTAATAGGCTGCTTTCTTTTTATCAGGCTTCGACAAAGAAAACTCAAACCAGCATTTGGGGCTGTCATTTAGTCTTTCAAAAGCAATGTCGTGCAGATAAAAATCATTAAGGGGCAGCACTTCATTACTTAATTCAAAATCGTGTACCCCTGCAAAAGATAGTTCATAGGTGAAAGAAAGTGCATTCTCAGTTTGATTAACCAGGTACAGTCTGAGTTTTTCCACAATATCATCGTCAAAAACGTCTTTGTCAAACATGGGTAACAGGGCCAGCCAAACGCCTTCTCCAACTTTATATTTTGCATTTGCCTTTTCCTTTTTAATATTATCAATGTATTCCTTAGGTTTTTTATACTCCATTTTCTTTTGAGAGAATCGCTTGAAATAGGGGAAATCAATCTGGTCGAGATATACCGGGAATTTAGTGCCGTTTACATCCACCATCACCATTTTGTTATTGATAATTTCAATAATCTGTCCTTCCTCATTTGAATGAATCAGTAATACGGTATCTCCAATTTGATATTTCATAGTGTACAAAATTAGTAAATAGCGCATGTAAATTGGTCATCATCTATTTGTGCTGACTTCCTGAGATTTGAGTTAATTTTGTAAGGAAAATATTACAGTCGTATGGGTATATGGCGTCAAATAGCAGAATATCTTTTTTTAAAAAAGAAAACTGAGGTATCGGAAGAAGAGCGGAATTCGTGGATTAAATACATGCATAGTATCAACAGGCTGTCTATTTTGCTGTTTCTTGTGGCGCTGATTATTATAATGATTCGTTTATTAAGAAGTTGCTGATAGCCCGGGCAGCATTTGAAGATGCGTGGCCTCCTTCGCTTAATAAAGTTCTCAGATGGTCATAGTCTTCTTTCAGCAGAGCAATTCGTTTTTGATTATGCAACAACTCATACAGTTCATTTTTTAAATTATTTACGGTAAGTTCATGCTGAATGAGTTCTTTTACCACCGGTTTATCCATAATGAGATTTACCAGAGAAATATATTTAATTTTTATCACTCGTTTGGCAATGGCATAGGAAATGGCGCTTCCCTTATAGCAAACCACTTCCGGAACGCCAAAAAGCGCTGTTTCTAAAGTGGCTGTTCCGGAAGTAACCAGGGCCGCCCTTGCCTGTAACAGTAAATCGTATGTTTTATCGGATACCCTTTTTACATTCGGATAGGCGCTGAGCAAATTATGGTAAAACTGCTCTTCCATTCCCGGCGCCATGGCTACCCTGAATTCGTAGTCCTGAAAATACTTGCTGACTTCCAGCATGACGGGAAGTTTTTTAAGGATTTCCTGTTTTCTGCTGCCCGGTAGTAAGGCTATAATATTATTTTTAGAGGTATTGCTATGTTGTGCTTTCCAATCTGTTATTACTTCTACTAAGGGGTGGCCAACATATTCCACCTCGTAATTCCATTTTTTGTAAAAGTCTTTTTCAAATGGAAGAATAACCAGCATTTTATCCACACATTTTTTGATTGTGTGTACCCTGTTTTCTTTCCATGCCCATACCTGAGGGGAAATATAATAGACGATTTTAAAGCCGGCATTTTTTGCCCATTGCGCTATACGCAAATTGAATCCGGGATAATCAATGAGGATGATGACATCGGGCTTGAAATTCAGGATGTCTTTTTTACAGAAGGAAAGATTTCGGAATATAGTCCGTAAATTTTTAACTACTTCAATAAATCCCATAAAGGCCAAGTCACGGTAATGCTTTACCAGAGTTGCACCGGCTGCCTCCATTAACCCACCGCCCCAGCACCGGATAGCAGCCCCGGTATCCGATTTTTTTAATTCTTTTATGAGATTAGATCCATGAAGGTCTCCCGATGCTTCACCGGCTATAATGTAATACTTCATTATTGGGTTTCATTTGGAATGCAAGATAATTCAACATTATGCTGTTTTCCTATCCTATTAATTTAAACAGCATGGCAGCAATACCATAGAGCAATGTTGCTGTAAAGACGCCTTTGGCGGTGTGATCCCGGTGCGAATTGATGTAAAAAGTGAAGATCAGAATATTTAAAAATAAGCATGGTATGGTTACTGCTGTTACCAACCGGTTGTTGCCATGAAAGGCTCTAAGCATTTCAC
This sequence comes from uncultured Terrimonas sp., assembly GCA_964518685.1. Lineage (GTDB taxonomy): Bacteria > Bacteroidota > Bacteroidia > Chitinophagales > Chitinophagaceae > Agriterribacter. The sequence continues at coordinate 1,606 of CAZFGP010000137.1, read as the reverse complement.
CCATCGTATATAAGGGGAAAAATTTAATAAAATAATAAACAATAAGGCTTAGTAACGGAACAATCAGTCCCAGGAAGAGCCCAAAGAGCAGATTGTTTTTCTTAAAGATCACGGTTTAAAAATTTTTTCGAGTTTGGTTTTTAAAACGTAATTGGTGAGGTCAAATTGTACGGGAACCACACTGACATAATTATTTGTCAGCGCCCAAACATCGGTATCTTTCCCTTTATCAAAATTTACGAATTCGCCGGTGAGCCAATAATATTTTTTCCCTGAGGGGTCTTTCCGTTCATCAAAATCCTCTTTAAATCTGGCATAAGCCTGTCTGCACACTTTGATGCCGTTGATCAGGCTTTCATCTACTGCAGGAAAATTAACGTTCAGGCAGAGGTGTTTGTCGGACTTCCGCCGGAGTATTTTTTCAACGATTATCCTTGCAAATTTCTTAGCCGTGGAAAAATCAGCTTCCATACTGTAATCAAGCAAAGAAAAGCCAATGGATGGTGTGTTTTCAATGGAGGCTTCGATGGCGGCACTCATAGTGCCGGAGTAAATTACATTTATCGAGTGGTTAGCGCCGTGATTAATGCCACTCAGACAGATATCCGGCTTTTTTTTCAGGATCTTATCGGTTGCCAGTTTTACACAATCAACGGGAGTTCCGCTGCAACTCCAGGCTTCCACACCTTCTGTCATATAAACCTCCTGCAAACGTAAAGGTGAACCAATAGTGATAGCATGTCCCATCCCCGACTGTGGTTTGTCGGGCGCAACTACTACAATTTTACCCAGTCCTTTAACTGCTTCTGTCAGGTTAAGAATACCCGGTGCCATTACCCCGTCGTCGTTAGTGATCAATATAACCGGTTCTTTTTTTTTGCCCTTAGCCGTTGCCATTCGGGGATAGTATTTTTTTGTAAAAGTCACGATTATTTGTGGGTTACCCAAATCAGCCGCCGAATCATGAAAAAGCTCTTTGTCTGAATAACTCATGTCATTTTTAATCGTTTTTAAAATGTTTAGCAAAAAAATTTGGATATAACTAATATAGTTAGTAATATTGTTGTACTAAAATAATTAGTATGGCACAATCATTAGCTGGTCAGAATTTGAAATACCTCCGTAAGTTGCGCGGCTGGACGCAGGAAGAATTGGCTAATAAGCTGGGTATTAAACGTTCCTTAGTGGGTGCATATGAGGAAGAACGAGCCGACCCCCGGATAGAAGTACTCGAGAAATTAGGGGATATGTTTAAATTGACATTGGATGATTTACTGCTCAAGGATATCAGTGAAGTAAAAAGCAATTATCTGACTCTACGCAGGCAACAAAAGCTGATGGCGGAGCATAATTTGATTCATTTTGTTCCTGTAAAAGCTGCAGCCGGTTATCTTGCCGGTTATGCAGATACCGAGTTTATTGACGAGTTAAATACTTTTACACTGCCGATGCTTACGGGCGGGCATTATAGGGCTTTTGAAATTGTCGGCGACAGTATGCTGCCTACGCCAAGTGGTTCGATCATTGTTGGAGAAAAAGTGGAAAGTATGGATGAAGCCAAAAATAATAATGCCTTTATTGTTGTTTCCCGCAATGAAGGAATTGT
>CAZFGP010000136.1:0-11563 GCA_964518685.1 uncultured Terrimonas sp. | reverse complement strand
AGAATACCCGGGCCACCTACAGCCAACTTTGTTGGGGCTGTACGCGTTGGCAATATGGTTTATCTTTCAGGACAAGGACCTTTAAAAGCAGATGGCAATTTTATGATTGGCAAAGTTGGAAGTGTGTATAATTTGAAACAGGCACAGGAAGCTGCCCGGTTAACCGGGATCTCACTATTGGAGGCATTGAGGGCAGAGATAGGGAGTTTAAACAAAGTGAAAAGAATTGTAAAGGTACTCGGCATGGTAAATGCAGAGCCTTCATTTGATCAGCATTCACAGGTTATCAATGGGTTCTCAGACCTGATGGTAGAAGTGTTTGGCGAAAATGGAAGACATGCCCGTTCGGCTATTGGATTAGGATCCTTACCCAGGAATATTCCTGTAGAAATTGAAATGATAGTTGAATTAAAAGAATAACAGGATTGTAGATTGATACAGTCCTTTAACAAGTTGGAACACAAATTTTAATCACCAGACCTAAAACCTGAAATACCTTGAATATTTATAAATTTAGTATCGGGATAGCCTTTGCCTGCATGGCGATCGCCATTATAACCGGACTCAGCGATACCACACTAAATGCAGGTCCTTTTCTGATTGCTTTTTTTATTTTTATGGGTATTGGTTTTAGGGGAAGTAAATGGCTTAAGCGATATACTTATTCTCTGATGATATTTGCGGCGGTTACTACAGCCTTATATTATCCGGCAAATTTTGTTGAAATAAAAGGCTTCAAACTCACTGGTCTCATCAGTCCCCTGATTCAGGTAATTATGTTTGGGATGGGAACAACGATGGGAATTAAAGATTTTGTTGGCGTAGCAAAAATGCCCAAAGCAGTATTAATAGGTGTAGTGAGTCAATTTACCATAATGCCTTTAATTGGTTTTGCGCTGGCAAAATTCAGTAATTTTCCAACGGAGATAGCTGCAGGACTTATTTTGATAGGCTGTTCGCCGAGTGGACTTGCCTCCAATGTGATGAATTATCTGGCCAAAGCCAATCTTGCTCTTTCGATAACTATTACTACTATCACTACCTTGCTGGCTCCCTTGGTTACACCTTTACTCATGAAATTTTTAGCCGGCTCCTTCGTGGAAATAAACGTTTTGGATATGATGTGGGATATCGTCAAAATGGTCATCTTCCCTATTGGTGCGGGGCTTATTTTTAACCGGATATTCAGTGGTAAAGCAAAATGGCTCGATGCTGCTATGCCCGTTGTTTCTATGATAGGAATCGGAGTGATTATTGCCATTATTACTGCAGCAGGAAGAGAAAGTCTCCTGAGTATTGGTGTACTTTTAATCTTTTTAGTATTGATTCATAATACGCTGGGTTATATTTTAGGGTATTGGACAGCACGATTGCTTGGACTAAATGAAAAAGATTGCCGGACAGTATCTCTTGAAGTGGGAATGCAAAATGGTGGATTGGCTTCAGGTATTGCTGCGGAGATGGGAAAAATTGCTACCCTGGGTCTGGCTGCAGGAGTATTCGGACCGCTAATGAATATTACGGGATCCATTCTGGCATCTTACTGGCATGTGAAAACTCCCGATGTTGTCGTCCCTGAAAAAACGCAACAAGAATAAAACATCAAATGCGGTAAATAGATATTAATAGTACACCTGCAATATCCGTCTGATGAAGAAAAATGCATATAACATAATTTTAGGCTTATCTGCCATTTGCCTGGTTGTTACGCTTAATCTTGGCTTAAATGGTAGCATTGATAGGGCCGGCCCTTTTTTTGCTGGTTTCTTCTTCCTGTTATCCATAGCAGTAAGAGGCTTTCCCACTTTTAAAGGGCTGTCTTTTACAATATTAATTCTCTCTGTGGTTACAACAGCGTTATACTATCCGCAGTTTTTTATTGCTTTTAACGGCTTTGAACTCGCATTACTCATTACGCCGCTTGTTCAGATTATTATGTTTGGGATGGGAACTTCCATGGGAGTGAAGGATTTTATTGAATTGGGAAAAAGACCTAAATCTGTAATTGTAGGCGTAATTGCTCAATTCACTATCATGCCTGCCTTAGCTTATGTGTTAGCAAAACTGAGCAATTTTTCACCCGAGATCTCTGCGGGAGTCATTCTATTAGGTTGTGCCCCTACTTCTGTAACTGCCAGTTTATTTAGTTATTTGGCTAAGGCAAATGTGGCGCTCGCCATTACTATTACTTCTATGACTACCCTGTTAGCGCCTGTTGCATTGCCGTTTTTAATGAAGTTGCTGGCCGGAGGTTTTATTGAAATAAATGTTCTCAGTATGATGTGGGGAATGGTGCAAATTGTACTCTTGCCCATCGGAGCCGGACTTTTATTCAATCATTTTTTAAGTGGCAAAGCCAAATGGCTGGATGCTTCTATGCCCCTTGTATCTATGGCAGGAGTGGCGTTAATAGTAGCCATAATTATCGCAGCAGGTAGAAACAGTTTGTTGAATATAGGATTCCTGTTATTGTTTATTGTTCTTCTCCATAATGTTTTGGGATACTTTTTGGGTTATTGGGGAGCCCGCTTGTTTAAAATGAATGAACGTGACAGCCGCACTATTGCCATAGCTACCGGAATGCAGAATGCAGGAATGGTTTCGGGCATAGCGAAAGTGATGGGGAAGATTGCTACAGTAGGGCTGGCATCGGCAGTTTGCGGACCCATAATGGGTTTCACTTCTTCTATTTTAGCCTCTTATTGGAGCAATAAACCCGATGAAGAAAAAGATGGAAAGATGGCTTTAAATGGTGATGAAGTGAGATTAGAAACAGATGGCACTTTAGAGTCTTTAATATAAAGCATTACCGAAACGAATTAATGAATCGGGATCTTTACATGTATTGGAAAGTTAGTAATATGATCTTTAAAATGAACAAAAATGAATAAAAGAGTTGGATTGATTGGGTTATACCATGAGTCTAATACTTTTGTAAAAGAGCAGACAACCTTGGTCAATTTCAAAAAAGGAAGATTTCTTAAAGGTGTAGCAATCAGAAATGAATATGAGGATGCACACCACGAAATTGGAGGAATGATAGAAGTAATGGACAGAGAGGGGATAGAACTTATTCCGGTAATGTATGCTGAAGCTACACCGGGAGGAACCATCACCGGTGATACCTACCAGTCACTATTGCAGGAGATGTTGCAGGAGATTGATAAAATACTGCCTGTGGATGCCTTTCTGGTAGTACCGCATGGGGCAGGAGTCAGTGATACTTTTTTTGATATGGATGGACATTGGCTACAACAGTTGAGAAAAAAAGTGGGGCCCGATATCCCAATAATCGGTACCCTGGATCTGCATGCAAACGTAAGTCCGTTAATGGTAAATTCTACTGATGCCTTAGTTTCGTATCGGCAAAACCCGCATGTTGATCAACGGGATCGGGGAAAAGACGCTGCAAATATTTTGGTCCGTCAGTTACAAAACAAGGTAAAAGCTACTCAGGTATTGATACAGGTACCGTTGTCCGTTAGTATTGAGCAACAATTAACTTCCAACGAACCCTGCAAAAGTTTATATGAATATGCTGCAGAATTGGCTGCACAGGAAGGAATACTGTCACTGAGTATACAACTGGGGTTTCCCTATGCAGATGTGAAAGAAATGGGAACTTCCATAATTGTTGTTTCGGATAATAACTCCCGCCTGGCAAACTCCGTTGGAGAAAAACTGAAAGATTATATTATTCAGAATAAGGAACGTTTTGTAGGAGAAAAAATTGACGTTGCTACTTCTTTAACTATGATATCCGATAATCGAAAACCCGTACTATTGCTGGATATGGGAGACAATATAGGAGGCGGTAGTCCGGGAAATAACATTTGTTTGCTGGAAGCATTGGAAGAGAAAAATGAGATCCGGTATTTTGTTTGTATCTATGATCCCAATGCGGTTTTGGAAGCGGAAAAGCAAAAAGAAGGCGAAGCTTTTACTCTTTCCATTTCAGGTACTGAAGGAGTGCAGGAAAAGAAGATTGAATTGAACGTAGAACTCAAAAGAATGTGTGATGGAAATTTCAAAGAAGTAAGTCCGCGACATGGAGGACAAGTCAATTATAAGATGGGAAAAACAGCTATTGTCTCAACGAAAAATGGCAGTTTTGTTATGCTCACTTCCCTTCGAATTCCTCCTTTTAGTTTGCAGCAATTGTTAGCTTTTGATGTTATTCCCGAACATTTTGACGCCATTGTAGCAAAAGGAGTGAATGCGCCTATTGCGGCTTATGCGCCGGTGTGTCCTACGATCATACAGGTGAACACTCCCGGAGTGACCCAGGCGGATATGACTAAGTTTACCTTCCATAACCGTCGTAAGCCACTGTTTCCTTTTGAACAGGATATTAATTGATAATGCAATATTTTAAATTTTAAGATAATGGGTACCAATAAAGGCAGAAACAGAAGAGATTTTATAAAAAATTCTATGCTTGCCATAACCGGCTTAAGTATTAGCCCCAATTTAGGTATTTCCGAATATACTCCTCTGTTACCTCATAATTCTATTTTTGAAGGTTTGTTGAAAAACAAGGATTTAAAAAGGATTGCTTTTATTACTAACATTTACAGAAACAGTGCTCATGCTGATGTAATTGGCACAAAGCTTTTCGTTGGTATTCCTACCGATGAAGGTATGGTAGAACCTCAGGTAAAGATTGTGTCTATGTGGATAGATCAGATAGGTGCAAATGATACCGGAGTAAGAATAGGTACAATGAATGGAGCAACGATCTATCCTACTATTGCCAAAGCCTTATGTCTGGGAGGGGAGGATTTAGCAGTGGATGCTGTAGTTTTTGTAGGTGAACATGGTGATTATAGATACAATCGTCTGGGAGAAAAAATGTATCCAAGGATGAACTTCCTGGAGCAAATATTCCGGGTTTTTGACGCGTCTAAAAAATCGGTTCCCGTTTTTTCCGATAAGGCGTTGTCATATAGTTGGTTAGACAGTAAATGGATCTACGACCGGGCAAAAGAATTAAATGTGCCAATGATGGCGGGCTCTTCTTTGCCTTACTGCTGGCGTGATCCATCACTGGAGCATCCGCTTGGAGCAAGAATAACTGAGGCCGTGGCTATTGGTTATGCCTCTCTCGATGCTTATGGATTTCATGTGGTTGAAATTCTTCAATGTATGATCGAAAGAAGAGATGGTGGAGAAACGGGTGTTGCCAGTGTTGAAGGACTTGAGGGAAAGGCTGTATGGGATGCTATAGATGCCGGAAAAATATCAATGAAATTAGTGAATGCTGCCTGTGATAAAATAAAGGGAAGAGCATCAGGATCAATGCGGGAATTAGTTAAGAAGCCTTCAGCAGTTATCATTCGATATAACGATGGTACTAAGGGAGCCATCTTAATGTTAGATGAATATGTGAATCAGGGATGGGCTTATGCAGCCGATGTAAATGGCAAAACGGTGGCCACAGAGTTTGTTCTTGACCATAGTATGAGTTATTCCCATTTTAGTTACCTGACCCTTAATATCCAGAAATTTATTGTTACCGGAAGATCCAGTGCACCCATAGAACGCAATCTGTTAACCAGTTGCATAATTGACATGGGAATAAGATCTCTCAAAGAAGGAAAGGTTAAAAGTACGCCGTTCTTAAAAATTAATTATAATATGCGGGACTATGAAGCCATTCGCCCAAGAGTTCCACGACCCACCGGACAAAGTATTGGACCATGGCCTCCGAAAGGTTATGAATTTATTATCCCGGATGCGTTTAAGAAAAAACAGTAGAAAATTAAAGGTGAATTAGAAAAATATGGAAAATAAGAAAGTCAGCTATGCGAGATCCGCAGAATTACTCGAGCGGTCAAAAAAGGTATTAGCCGGAGGCGTGTCTTCGGAATTCAGAAAATACAATCATCCGCATGCTATATTCTATACGCATGGCAAAGGCAGCCACATTTATGATGAGGATGGAAACGATTATCTTGATTTTACCCTTAGTCAGGGACCCCTTATTCTGGGACATTCCCATCCGCATGTGCTGAAATCCGTGGCGGAGTATTCCGAGAAGGGACAGATTTTTGCCGGACAGCATATTAAGGAAATAGAATTAGCTGAAAAACTAAATAAAATTATTCCTTCAGCAGAACTAATGCGGTTTTTCTTAGATGGCTCTGAGGCTGTGCAAGCCGCTTTCAGGGTGAGTCGGGCAAAAACAGGAAAACAAAAATTTCTTCGGTTTGAAGGACATTATCATGGCTGGTTGGATAATGTGGCCTGGGGTCTGTCCACCCCGTCTCCGGAGGCTTTGGGCAGCAGGGATAACCCCAATGTATACCCCTGGTCTGCCGGTTTGTCGGCGCACGCGAGAGATGAATTCATTATCCTGCCCTGGAATGATCTGGAATTACTGAATCGGGTAGTTGCATCGCGCCATGAAGAAATTGCAGCCATAATTACAGAGCCTATCATGTGTAATAATGGATGTATACTTCCCCAGGAAGGTTTTTTAAAAGGGCTACGAGATTTATGCGATCAATACCAGATTAGCTTAATTTTTGACGAAGTGATTACAGGTTTTAGAATTAATTTGGGAGGAGCGCAAAAACATTTTGGCATTGTTCCTGATTTATCCATTTTTGCCAAGGCAATGGGTAGCGGTTATCCTATAAGCGCTCTGGCGGGTAAAAGAGAATGGATGAAATTCGTGGAAGAAGGGAAGGTAATTCTGGCCGGTACCATGAACTCTGGAAACCCAACAGTGGCAGCTGCTCTGGCAACAATTGAAGTACTGGAATTGGAACAACCTCATGATAGATTATTCCGTTATGGCATAAAACTAATGAACGGATTAAAAAAAGCAGCAGAAAAGAGTGGACAGAATCTTTTAGTTCAGGGTCCGGGGCCTATGTTTAATATTGGGTTTACCAACCTGCAAACAGTAAAGGATTATCGCGACACCCTGTTGTTCGATCGGACTAAGCTTGGTAAATTTATCAGTGCCATGCACGATAATAAGATTCGCATTATCGGACGGGGCCTCTGGTATATAAGCGCTGCCCACACCGAACAGGATATTGATCATGCGATTGAAATTGCAGCCCGGGTATTATTTGAAATGCCCCAATAAATTATGCCACTTCTTTTGAAAGCATAAACAAATAACTGAAAAATATATCCTGGAAAAAATAATAGATTATAAAAAGGAGTGTACGGGACTTGAATGCATATTCCGTCCTCCTTTTATTCAGTTCCTCAAAACCTTTCATAACCTGAAGGATAACCTTATTTTCTCATCGTCTTTTGCGGTTTGTGTGTAAATACAACACCGATATAAAACTGCGACACGCCATCCCGAGGAGTATTTCGTAGTATCTGATTATCTCTGGTGCGCCAGGACCTTTTCTGAAAACTTCCGGTGTAGCCGGCTTGTAAACCAATGGAACCTTGTGGATGTTTGGAAGAGGTGAATAATACGCCGGCGCCTAAACGATAAACCCAAAAGCTATTGTAAAAGGATATATTGTTAATGCTATTTTGGATTACCGGGGAAGTAAGAACATCGTTAAAATTCACATTTGAGTTGTCTTTATAAAGGATAGCCTGATAGGTTTGATAGCCGATTCCTGCAAGCGGATATAAAGTAATTTTTTCATTATTGAGTACATCATAACCCGCATTTGCATTAAAACCAACATAGCGCACGGTACTCTGTTTGTGCTTGCGCCAATTGCCCATACTGCTGCCAAAAGTTATACCCACATCGGAAATCAGTCTGTCTCTTTCTTTAAACCAGCCTAATGCAAGTGTAGGCGTATACACTCTTAATTGCTGATACTGCGGCAGGTTTTTAAGACGGGAATTAAAATTCCTGAAATCCTGGAAGCTTCCGCCAAGACTCAGCGTCATTGATGGGAGCCATTCTTCCATTTTTTCTTTGTCATAGTGATGAACCTTTTTTTTCTCTTGCGCCGACGCGGTTAGAGTGAAACAAATTAGAAGATACACAAAAATAGACTTCATAAAATTCACTTTTAGATTTATAAATTATTGTCTGATTCATTTAATGATACTGTAATTTCAATCGTGGTACCCAAAGCTGGCGCAGACGTAATTTTTAATGAGCCGCCTATTATAATGGCTCTTTCATTCATGCCCAGCAAGCCCAGAGATTTCTTTTTTTCATTATCAGGATTAAATCCCTGACCATTGTCTTTTATCGAAAGTACAAGGCTACCCTCATTAATATTGAGGATTACTTCAACCTCAGTGGCTTTCGCATGGCGGGCAATATTAGTCAGCGATTCCTGAAATATGCGAAATAAACCATTTTTGATAGGTGAAGGGATATCTTTCTTATCTCCTGAACTTTTAAAATCAACCGGGATCTGATACCGCCTGGTAAACTCTCCGCAATACCATTCGATGGCAGCCTCTAATCCCAGATCTTCTAATGGTCCAAGGCGGAGTTCCGAGGAAAGTTTTCTTACAAACTGGATAGCCTCGCCTGCGGTATTTTCAAGAGTAAGGATACTTTCTCCAACATCAGTATTTTCGATGTCCTTTAATTTTCTTTTCAACAAATATATGTCCATCTTAAACCCGGTTAATAACTGACCCAGTTCGTCATGCATCTCTCTTGCTATACTCCGCCTTTCTTCTTCCCGTATGTTTTCAAGATGAGCAGAAAGCGAACGTAACCGGATATTCATTTGTCTGGCATCCAAAATATGTTGCTCCATTCTATCCTGTGCGTTTTTTAATTTCTCTGACATTGTATTAAAGGATTGAACTAATTTCCGCACTTCATCACCTCCGCGGACAGCTACACTTGCAGGATAATTCCCTTCAGCAATGGAAGCTGTTGCATTAGTCAATGCCTTTATAGGACGGGTAAGGAAACGACTCAGAACCCAGGTTACTATAAAACCACCGATAATCAAAATTAATCCGGAGATCAATAACCAATTAAAAAATTGGGCAGAGGCGTAAACAAATGCCCAGCCGGGAAATTCAAGAACTGCCACCCAGGGAGTCCCCCTTATAAATCCGACAGCTCCGGTTCGTACCTCGTTTGCTCTTAAGTTGTAACTAAACACTTTTCCATTTTTCAAATTCTCCTCCACTAAATTATAGGAGACGGGAGTAACCAGATTAGTCCATAAACTCCCGTCCCTATTACCTACATAAAGTAATGCCCCGACTCCGGCAACCTTTGAAAATTGAGTCAGTAATTTCGAAGTAATTTTTACAGAACGATAGCAGGTGATATACCCTATTATATTCTGTTCCTCTTTTATAGGGATTATAATTGGGAAATAAATAGAATTATTAATACGAAAAAGATTTCCTGTTCTGTTCTCATTTTTTTCCACACCCATTGAGGGGAAATGGATATTCTCTGCAGAAAGATATTCTTTCGGTTTTCCTGCGGTCAGCAAAGTATGGAAGCTGCTGTCCCTCAGTTCGGCAAATACTGAAGATTTCTCATGGCTTATTTGATTAAGTGATTCAAGAATAGTTTGCTCCTCATTTGGGGAGGCTGTTTTTAAATAGTTGAGAACTGATTTTACCGGAATATCGTCTTCAATTTCATCAAAAGTGTTCTTTAACGATTCTTCAATCATACTGCTAACCTGTATGGTAAGATCTGTAAGCCGGTATTTTCCTGCTTTCATTTCTAAATTTTTAACGGTCAGGTAGGAGATGAAACCAAAAATCATAATAAAAGCAAACAGCAGAAAACTCACCAATAATGAAATCTGATGCCGGAGTGAAAGATGGCTTAGCCGAAATGTGGTTTTACTATTTTTTGAAAGTCTCCGTTTCATGAAAATTATGATTGTAATCAATAAATAACAACACACACCTTCTTGCAATAACTAAAAAGACTGTCCGGAATCATGGTACCGGACAGTCCTTCATCAAATTATCTTGGTTAAACTACAAGTATATCTATACTCTACCGTTATTCCCGCGTGATATTATAGGTGTAAAGTCCTTCAAATCCGGGATAGAAACCATCGAGTTTGATATTCTTGCCAGCTTTTTGAACCGCATCAGTCAATTCATCTACTGTGGCCACTGCATTATTATTCACCCTTAGTATAACAAAACCATCACGCATTCTGGTCTGACCGTCTATTAATCCGTTAGGATTAATTTTCTTTACCACTACGCCTCCTGTTTGTCCGTATTCGCTGGCCTTTTTCTTATCTAAATTTGCAAAATCTACTCCAAAATCATCTAAGGCAGAAGTTTTCACAATATCATAGGTGCCCGATTTGTTTTTAAGGGTAATGTCTACTGTGTTTTCTTTACCATTTCTCCGATAAGTTACGGAAATCTTATCGCCAGGTCTTAATCTCGCAATTTTTTCCACCATTTCATTTCCGGAAGAAATATTATCGCCATTAATTTTGCTGATATAATCTCCCGATTTAATACCGGCCGCGGCAGCAGCTCCGTCTTTAGCTGCTTCTCTTACGTATACGCCCTGTCCCTGTTTGAAGCCCACTTTTTCTTTTTCCGAATCAGGAGCTTCGTCGGGTAAATAGCTGATACCAAGATAGGCTCTTTGAACGGTTCCAAATTGAATCAGATCATTCACAATCTTCTTTACAATATTAACAGGGATAGCATAAGAATATCCCGCATATGATCCTGTAGGAGAAGCAATAGCTGAATTAATCCCCACTAACTCTCCATTGGTATTCACAAGCGCTCCTCCGCTATTGCCTTGATTCACGGCTGCATCCGTTTGTAAAAATGATTCTATAGGAGACTGACTTTTGCGTGCATTCAACCCCAGTGTTCTTCCTTTTGCACTGATAATGCCGGCTGTAACGGTAGTTTCCAGATTTAAAGGATATCCAATAGCCAATACCCATTGCCCTACCTTAACATTATCGGAATTGCCATAAAGCAGAAACGGAAGATTCTTGGCCTCAATTTTTAAAACTGCCAGATCGCTGCTTGGGTCTGAGCCAATAACTTTTGCAGTATATACCGACTTGTTATTCAGGCTTACTTTAATTTCACTTGCACCGTCAATTACATGATTATTGGTAACAACAAAGCCATCCTGGCTTACAATAACACCTGAGCCGGAAGCTCGTTGAGGCATTCTTTGTATTTTAGGACTATCTCCAAAAAAATCATCAAAAAAATCATCCGGCACTAATCCGCGAAATGGATTGCTGCGGCGTGGAAGATTATTACTGGCTTCTGCCTGTCCAATTACAGTAGTAATGTGTACCACTGCAGGAACGGCGATTTTTGAAGGTTGTTCAAAATCAACAGGTCCTGGTATATTGTCCCCATTAAATAAACCCGTATAATTAGCAGGAATATTTACCTTATTTTGGATAGCCGTTGGTTTTTGTACATAAGAGTTGTATGCATATATTACTCCAAAAGCAGTAACTGCACTTATCAATACGGTAATTACAACTTGCTTTAATTTCATTTGAATATAAATTTTCTGAGTTATGCTAAAAGTATCTGATTTAAACCTCTCAAAAGCTATGCCCTCTGCAATACAAAATAAATAAAGTCTTAAGATATGACATTTCGTCATCAAAAGCTTAACAAA
>CAZFGP010000135.1:0-11782 GCA_964518685.1 uncultured Terrimonas sp. | reverse complement strand
TGACACTCACAATTGCAGGTTTGTTTGTAAAAGTTTGTAGCTGAGAATTAAAAATTGCTCTTAATTCATCTGCTGTTGTATCAGTCGGTTCAAAAGATATAGACTGAATACGGTTTTTCATTTCTGTTTTGAAATATTCAAGTAAACTTAATAAGATTTCATTTTTACTTTTGAAATGTCTGTATAAAGCTGGCTCAGACAAACCTATATCCTCTGCCAGTGTCTTAATTGTCAAATTCTGAATACCATATTTTGAAATACGGTTGGTAGCCGCTTCCATTATTTCTATTTGCCTGTCTGTAAATTCTTGCATATTTATCTAACTTGTTGTTACGTTAGTTAGTACTCACTTACAAAAGTAGAAACTATTTTTTAATTGGGCAAATAAATTTCAAAGAAAGTTTTGATTTACTGTTAACTCATTCTGTGAGTGGGCAAAAAATGGCCTATTAATCGCCCGTCTCTGATCATTGTGCTTTTCAGCCAGTTTGCACTTCTGGAAATCATTGGATACAACAATCTGAATTATGAAATGATGCCTGATTTTAATCAATCGGTTGTTGTTATTAAAACCATCTATGCGGGAGCTGAACCCGGCGAGGTAGAGACATCCGTATCCAATTGCAATGGCATATGGTCATCTATCCTTCGGTTTTAAAATATAATTTTCCAAGGCCGGTTTTGCACTCATTAATGACACTGCCATTGAGATTAAACGCATTATTTCTAAACAAAACTTAGTCTTAGCATCAGAATGGAATACCCCTTTATTCAGATTGAAGGAATATATCAGCATCGTAAAAACGGAGCGCCGAAAAAGCTTGTGCTAATTGTTCCTTTGATCGCCCGCCAACCAGAACTGAAGTTATATGCGGTTGGTGTAATGCCCATGCAAGAGCCAAATGCGATGTTGAATAGCCTGTAAGGGCCGAAATCCTTTGAAGCTTATCCAGTCTTTGAAAAGAGGATTCATTAAAATAAATATCCTGATGACCTTTAATCAATGAAAACCGGGTATTATCATCCACTCCATTTTGATACTTACCTGTTAGAAATCCCGCCCCAAGCGGACTATAGGTTACCATCTTAATATCGTTCTTAACGCATATTTGTACAAGTTCATTATTAATATCTCTTACTGCGTAATTGTTGTTATTCTGAATGGTTTTAAACAGCTCAAACCCGAAATCCTTCTGTAACTGAAGCGCATTTCCAAGTTGTTCATAATTAAAATTACTTACGCCATGCATTTTTACCTTTCCGGTAGTAAGAAGACCATTTAAAGCACCTAACGCATCTGCAGTTTCAACAGACGGATCCCAACGATGTAAATATAATACATCAATTGCGTCAGTTCTTAACCGTTTCAAACTTTGATTTACAGATTCTAAGATTGCTTTTGAATTATAAGGAGGCAAAATTTTGGTTGCTACAAGTATAGAGTCAGATGCAGGATGCCGGCCGGCTATCCAGGATCCGATAATTTTTTCTGAAGCTCCGTCACCATAAGCCGATGCTGTATCGAAGAACGAGATTCCATTTTCTACTGCATAGTCCATAAGTGAAAAGGAAGTTTTCCGATCTATTTCCCTTCCAAAAGTTACACATCCCAAACCCAGAGAACTGAATGATTTACATGTAGGTGCTAAGGTTGTTTTGTTCATGAAACAATAATTTATCAGACTATTAATCGTACGCTATATGCTTGGGCTTCACTGCTATTAAGAAAACAATACTTATGATCATTGTCAACGCAGCAATTTGATAAACAAAACTGAGATTAATATTTGCATCCCGTAAAAAACCTCCGGCATAGAGGCCAACCCCTCCAATAACCGTAGCCAATAAATTTAAAATCCCATATCCGGTTGCGCGATAGCGTGAATAAGTAATAAGACAAAGAATAGGCATCATATTGGCATCAATAAAAGACTTCGTAAGATAATAGAGCATAAAGCATATTACGGCAACGGAGAGAATGCCCGTATAACTTGCAATAAAAATACTTGGTGCAGCTATACATAAACCAATTGCGGGCACAAGAATTCTTGCGCGCGGGTTAGAACGACTCCACCGGTCCGCCCAATAACCTCCCAATAACAACCCAACAATAGCGGCGGGATATAAGTAACCGGTAGCATATAAGCCAGCCATACCTTGAGAAAGATGGAAATGCTCCTGGAAATAGGTAGGAAGCCAGCCTACCACCAACCATGCTACGGTTCCGAGTAGTCCCCATGCAATAAGAACAAAAATATAGGACCTCAGCTTAAACAACACTTTAACTGAATGAAAGAAAGTAACTTTATCCTCAGTTTTTTCCGAAGGACTGTCAACCTGGCTCTTAGGTGCGTCTTTCAGCAGAAACGCAAGCAGAAACGCATAAACAATACCAAAAACACCCAATATTATAAAAATCGTATTCCAATGATGCCGCTCTGCTACCCATCCTCCAACAAAACCCAAGCCAGACCCAATCATAATGCCAACCATGTGAATTCCTACTGCCAAAGAACGCGTGGTACTCCGGTGATAATCTACTATTAAGGAGAGCGCAGCAGGTATATAACATGCTTCACTTATACCCATCAATGCCCGTGTTGCTAATAAATGGTTGAAAGTTGTGGAATAAGCAGTTAACCAGGTAACCAACGACCAAAGGAACAGGCTGGCAATAACTACTTTACTCCGGTTAAACTTATCGGCCAAAAAACCTGCAAAGGGACTGGCAATACCATACACCCACAAGAACACAGAGGTAAGTAACCCAAACTGAGCGTCCGTCATAGGAATAGCGTCCACGATGGAAACTCTCATCGTGGTAATCATGATCCTGTCTAAATAATTCAAACACCCTACAATTGCCAGCAACGCTACTATAAGCCAGGCACGCTTGGGTAATAGAGGCTTACCCGATACTGTACTTAAATCCATACAAATTCATTTATCCATTGAAATTGATTCCCCCGTTGGTAATAACACTTTGAATAACCCTCCCGGGCCCGGCTCTCCATACCCACCTGTAACCATTATTGTATCCGGATTGCAAAAAAAAAGATTACTTGTAAGCGGCATATCTGTATTAACAGATAGCAACAATTTTCCTCCTGGCGACAACTTATGGATGGCCTGCATTCCGTAATGGGCAACCCAAATATTTCCATCAGAATCCATAGCTAATCCATCCGGTAAATTATTTGTTATCTTTCCTGAGGAATGTGAGGGTAACTCCGCAAAAACCTCCATACGATTTTTTCCATGATCCAACCCTAAGAGATCAATTTTAATAATCCTGTTTTTATAGCTCTCCGCTACATACAAAGTTTTCTGATCAGGGGATAATACAAGACCATTAGGATAATCTATATCGTCTGCCAAAATTTTTTGCTCCCCTTGTATTCCCAGAAAGAAAACTTTTCCCTTATTTCTAATTGAATCTGTAAAATAAATATTCCCACTCAGATCGGTAATAAGATCATTTGGACAATGCACTTCAGTACCATTGCAATATTTTTCTATTTCATTTCTAATAAAACGCCCCTCACTATCAAATCTTCTTATGGCAGCAAGTGTAACATCACAAACTAAATGATCATCATTATTCAAAATAATTTGTCCGTTAGGGCAGTCTGAATAAGCCCATTGGGAGATTTTATGTTCTGCATCAATCTTCAATATAGAGCCACCCGAAAGCGTAGTACAATACATATTACCCTTACTATCTGTAGCAGGACCTTCCGTATAGAAAGGAAGAGAGGCTAATTTTTCCAGTTTTATTTTGAACACATCCATCGTACACAATCGTTAAAGATTTACTTTGGTTGTACCGGGAAATATTATTTTCTCTTGTCTTGCCAAATTAATTTTTCATTTTTTCGCTTACTGAAAAAATCAGCGCATTTGCCATCTCCCATTCCTGTAATTCCACCGTCCGGGTGGCAAATTAAATTACAATGCTCATCGTAAAGATCGCTGTATATGTCACAACAATATGGAGGTATGTAATAAACCGTCTGTCCATTATAATCGTATTGCCAAACACTCAGGGGTGGATTTTTTACATTCTCCGATTGTATTTTACCAATTAACGTTTTTATACAGGATAGCGAATCAGAAGAAACATCGGGTTTATTACAGCTTATCAAGGTCAGCAAAAAGCTGATCACAAAAGCATGCAAAATTGAAATAATTGTTTTCATACGCAAACCATAAGTTTTTTAGAGATCGTTTCCCGGCCTCCAATTCAAAATAAAGCAAAAATTATTCCGCAGTTCATTATATCTCTACCTGTCCTGATTAAACAACATAATTTGTGTATATACGGCAGACAACACTTACTCACCCAAAAACGAAATAAATCAGAATTTATTCAGTTTACATACCGGCTTTTGCTTCAATTTGTTCCATTATTTCAATCACGTCTTTATCCTTCCAATCCTTTTGTGTATTTCCCAGAGGCGCCACTGTTGGTCCTATATCAATATTGTATTTCAATAACATCGCCTTTCTGAGAAATGGCCAAACGTTTGGCAAAACCAGTGCAATAGTCCTTTGAAAAGCAAGCATAAACTCTTTGCCAAGATCATAATTCCCATTTACAAACGCTGACATCACATGCCGGCAAGGCACGCCCCATAGATTATAAAATGTGCCGATAGCGCCAACCGTTCCACAAAGCGTAGCATGACAAAATAATTCATCAGAGCCGCTAAATAGCTTTAATCTGCTGCCCACCTGATTATGAATGCTACTGATATTCAACAATTGATTAGTAGTTAATTTCATACCGGCTGCATTAGGAATTTCAAGGAGCTTTTCTATAAAAGAATGAACGTTTCCCGGAATGGAATTATCCCCCAGCTGATAGGGGAAAAAAGGCAAACTGGTAGATTCTGCAATCCTGCTATAATGCTCTAACGCAGTGTCTGCATTACCGGTATAATAAATTGGCGGTACGGAAGAAACACCATCAACACCACATTTTTCGGCATGTTGCGCCAGTCGGATAGATTCTGCGGTAGTAAGCGATCCCACATGAACCATAACAGGGATCCTTCCGGAAACTGTTTTGCATACCACCTCAGTTACTTTCTTTCGCTCATCTTCCCTAAAAAGTATGCCCTGTCCGGTAGACCCCAAAATATACAAACCATCCATTTGTTGGGAAATAAGCAGTTCTACTAGTTTTTCAATTTCATCATAAGCCGGTTCCCCATTATCAAGAACAGGGGTAAACATTGCCGGCCATAAACCTTTAAATTTTTCGTTCATTTTGAAACTCTGTTTAATTTGATTTATTGATTTGAGATCTAAGATATTCAAAGCTATCCTTTGCATTTTGAAAATAGCTGCTATTCGATTTCTCAGCGACTTTTATGGCTGAAGCAGGATCTTTAAAACCATGCCCGGTAACCAAACAAACCACATGTTCTTCTCTGTTTATTTCTCCATTTTCCAAAGCACTTATTAATCCTGCAAAGCCAACTGCACCAGCGGGTTCACAAAAAATTCCAGCTTTGGTTGCCAGGTTTTCCTGACACCCATATACAAGGTCATCTGTCACCGTATAACCATTACCACCGGTAAGCCTGCAGGCAGACAGGGTCTCGTTCCCGTCAATTAAATTTGGAACCTGTAACCCACTTATCGAAGTCATGCTTTTGGGAATGGTCTGCGCTTTATCCAACCCCCTGCTGAGCGGTCCGGCAATGGTGTCGTTCCCTATAGGCTGCACACAGTGTACTTTAGGCACTTTAAACGCTGGATTTAGCTCCCTCCATTTATTCAACCCCTTTGTTAACGCCAACGCTAATCCACCTCCACCCGCAGGCGAAAATATATGTCCGTTAAACGCCGGAATTTCTTCGGCAATTTCGTAGGCTATGGTCTGCACCCCAGCCATTCCTGACGGACTATATTGATAAGCGCTTATCTGAACAGGACAGCCAAAGTTTTCTGCAATTTCATTCAGACCGTTCATGACTTCATTTGTGATGTTAGGGTTTATGCCAAAATCTTTTATCATCAGCGTTTGTGCCCCATACACCTGCATCTGTTGCATCTTTCCTATGGGTGCGCCATCTACAACACAGATGTAGCACTTTAGCCCCGCAACAGCACAATAAGCTGATAAAGCAGCGCCGGTATTTCCACTGGACGTGGCAATACAAAAGTTGACGCCTTTTTGAATCAAATCAGATATAGCGCTGGCTGCGAACCTGTCTTTATAAGAACCTGAAGGATTAGTGATTTCGAGTTTAAAATATAGATTATCCAGGCCAAGTAGTCTGCCTAATTGTTTGGATTTTATCAACGGAGCATTCCCTTCACCTAAGGTCAATTTAGCATTCTCATCAATGTGAGGCAACAGGTGGCTGTATTTCCAGATACCGTCCATCTTAAAATTCATTGGGGAATTGAAGTTTTTTCATTTTATAGGCATTAAAGTTGTGTAAGAAACCACCATCCACCAATATGGAAGCGCCCGTTATAAATAAGGCTTCACTGGATGAAAGCCAATAGCAAACATTAGCTATTTCTTCCGGACTCCCGGCTCTCTGAAGAGGTGTGTTATCATTCATGTGATCCTTCAGTTGTTCACTTATATTATTACCCGCTTCATCTTTATAATCGCTACTCAGGTTTGTTTCAATATTACCAGGGTTAACTCCTACAACTCTTATACCCTTTGGGCCATATAAAGCAGCCAGCTCGTAAGTAAGACTTTCTATCCCTCCTTTAGAGGCGATATATGCGGGGCCGTAGCCACCTGCTCTTTGCGACATTACACTTGAAATATTAACGATCACCCCTGCTGTCTCATTTTCTTCCATAACTTCGGTAGCATACCTTGTTAGAAATGCAGGAGCAGTTAAATTAATTCGAAGCGCTTTTTCCCAATTTTCCAGAGAAATAGTTCGCATTGTTTCTATCGTGCGCCAGGCGGCATTATTTATCAAAATATCAATACGGCTCCATCTTGCAACGGTTTGCTTTACTATATCTTCTATATAGCTTAGGTCTTCTAAACTTCCGTGGCATACCAGGCAATCGGCCTGGTATTCTTTCTCCAAAGTTTCAACAGCTTTGTTTAATCCTTCTTCATTAATATCTGCCAGGGCAACATTAAAATTATTGGCTGCGAATTTCTTTGCAGTCGCCAGCCCGATTCCTCCGGCGGCACCGGTGATGATAACTACTTTTTTATTTTCCATTTATAATCACTTTCCCAGGTTCTACAATTGGCAATATTGACCCTAAGGCATCACCCATTTTTACATGAACAGCAACGCGCACTGACAATATTAACCCATCTAAATCTGCGAGTATTTCTGCAGCATTGCCGGTACCGGGATCAACTACCCTACCAAGCCGTTGCCCCTTTTTTACCTGAGTACCGGGCGTAGCCTCTGATACAAAAATCCCCTCCGAAGGGGAAGGCATTTTTCCCTGAAAATAGCCACTGTCCAACCTTGAATCCTCAACCCAAAATCTTTTTTCCGGAGCTGTAATTTCCGCCTCGCCTCCTGCCATCTTCAAATATTTCAATACATTTATGAAGCCTTCTTTATAGGTTTTCACTACTTCCTTTCTGGTCCCTGAGCCGCCACCGTATTCAAGATATATAGCGGGAATATTCGCATCACGCGCTACCGAAAGCGTTCTGCCATTGGGATAATGATCAGTCCCCCAGATTACCGGCATATTAAAAGCTAATGCCAATTCTCTTTGCTTATCCAATATTTTCTGAGAAGGGTGTAACATAAATCCGGCCATTGGATAAATATCATGAGCAAGCCCGCCTGTATGCATATCTATCAGGTAATCTGACTTTCTAATTAGCTCACTAATTTCAAAAGCATTTTTTTCGGAAGCAGACCCGTCGGGATTTCCGGGGCATATCCGTGCCAGATCCAGTCCGTCTTCACCATAACGGCTGCTCGCACAGTAAGCAGTAAGATTTACTATGGGAACAATAGTTATACTCCCTGAGATCAATAGCTGGGGCAATTCATTTATTAATTCCATGGCTGTTAACACAGGCTCGTACTCATCCCCATGCACCCCTGCGGTCAGCAATACATGAGGCCCGGATTTTTTCCCTTCAATTCGAAAGCTTTTAATATGGTTAATGTTTCCCTTCATAATATTTGCCCCGGCAAGTCTCGTCTTTGAGGTTAAAAATGGAGTGTTCTAAAAATAGTAACCTTCAGCAAATCCTTTTTATAAAATATTCTCACTCTTTCATATCTAACACCAAGCCCATTCCTTTCATCCAGTATATGCATCTGCCATACCATTCATCAAATGAAGGTGATGTCAAAAAACCATGTTCCCCTTTTGCATAAATATGAATACCGGCAGGCACACCATTGCGATGTAATGCATGATAAAAAGAAAGACTATTGGCTACCGATACCACGGAGTCAACATCAGAATGAACAAGAAAAGAGGGAGGACTTGATTTATCCACATGTAGTTCATTAGAATAGAGACTGATTTGTTTCTTTGAAGGTGATTTACCCAGCAAATTATTGCGTGATCCTATGTGTCCTATGCTATTGGTAAAACTAATCACAGGATTAATCAGCAACATAAAATCCGGACGAAGGTTTTGGCCTTCTATATTTTCAATTAGTGATCCACGATAATGGGTACCCAAGGTAGCTGCCAAATGACCTCCGGCAGAAAAGCCCATAATGCCTATTTTGTTCGGATCAATATTCCATTTCCGGAAATTTTCACGCACGATCTGAATAGAGCGCTGAGCATCCTGCAAAGGACCGATGGATTTATCTTTCATTGTTTTATCAGAAGGAAGCCTATATTTTAAAACAAAGGCGGTGACACCAAATTCATTGAATGCCCTGGCAACATCAGTCCCCTCACGTTTGGTAAGCAGCGTGTGATATCCCCCACCGGGACAAATGATAACGGCCGTGCCGTTTGCCTTATCTTTTGGAGGAAGGAAAACTGTAAGCGTTGGGATAGACACATTGAAGGTGAGAGAATCTACCTGGGCATTCGAAGTTTTATATTCTTCATTAGCCGCATCTCTTGAATTGGGAATACCCCCAATGTACAAAGGGATTTCCTGCTGCGCAAAACAACAGTGTCCCATTAGAATGAAAAGTAAAATAATACAATATGGCATCTTGACTAAAATAGTTTTTTATAATGATGATTTTATTTGGGTATTACATTTTCTCCCTGTCGGTTTACCTGAATTTATTTTATACGCTTGTTTAAGAGAACTGTTTACATTTCAACTTGCTTATTTATATAACCATTCAGGGCTCACTTTAACAACAGTTATCCCTGTTGTTTTCCAGTTAAAGTAAGCCAATAATACATCTTTACCGGCAAAATGAATAGCCGTATAGCAATAGAGTCCATCAGGATCATCTTCAAGCATTTTGATGTGATCCCAGTTTTTTCCTTCATCTTTAGAAACTGCGGTATTTAGCGGTGTGCGCTTCTGATTAGTGCCATTGTTATTCCAAACCATTAAAAGATCGCCGGTGGAAGGTATTCTTGCAATAGATGCAGGCGATTGGGGTGATGCAATGCGAAGTGGACGGACAGCGCTCCAGGTTCCTCCTTTGTCTTCAGAATAAGAACCATACTGCACTCCGGCATTTGTCCTGATAAACATAAATACAGAGCCATCCTTTCGCTCAATTACTCCCGGCTCCTGAGTTATAACTTTATCGGGGTTGGGAACCTCTTCACCGGATTTCCAGGTCTTGCCATTGTCATCTGAATAATAGGCATAGATCGTCCCTCTTTCTGACCATTTCCCATTGGGTTTATTATGCATGGACACAGGCATGATCAGCCTGCCATTACTTAATTGAATAACCCGATTATTGTTTAACACAAAATATCCCTTCTTATCGGTAATACAAGAAACAGGATCGCTCCATGTTTTGGCTTCATCATTAGAAACGCGCATCAGTGGCATACAATCCTCCTGTGAATTCTTTCTTGCATAAAATAAGGCTATAGACCCATTCTTCAGCCTGAGTAAAGAAACGGACATTACATTCATATCACCCTCCTGACCTACAACGGTTTTATCTTCTTTACTCCAGGTTTTACCATCGTCTTTAGAAATCCGGCTTGCCAGATATCCGTTACCAAAATCACTGCCGGAGGTACCGGTGAAATGACTATAAATAAAAAGGATTTTTCCATCCTTTAAGGTTATGAAATCGCCTTCACTGTTTCTCGGATTGTTGCGGCCGGTATCGAGGTTAAGAACAGAAATAACACCTTTAGTCTGATTTATATTAACGCTATTTTGCGCTTTGGAACTAAAGCATATTGACAATAGCAGAAAAAAAATTAAACCGCTGTTCGCCTCCAATGATCTGAAAGAAAAAATATTTTTTGTCGTCATAATTTTACGTTTGGTTATTTAAGAGGAGGATACCATATTGCCATTGGATCCGGTCCTAAACCTGTTTTTATTATTGATACTACTTCCAATGTTTTCATATCTATGACATGAACTCCATCAGAATCTTCTTTGTGTTCTTTTATTCGCTCTGAGCCATCCGGCAGAATCTCGGGTTTCATTGAATCTTCACATCCTACAAAAGCATACCCCTCATCAGGTGAGAGTTCAACCCCAATGGCATAATCTCCAACTTTTATTCGCTTTAATTCTTTACGGGTTGCCACATCAATCACCGTTAATGTGCCACTTTTTGTCCATCCCGCAACTAATGCCTTCTTCCCATCAGAAGTAAACCGAATCCTCACAGGCATACCCGGACAATTAAAGGTTTCTATTGGCTCCAGCGTTTGCATATCTATTATCGTAATAGTACCACCGGTCTGATTCAATGCCCATAAAAACTTTCTATCCGGCGTAAAGGCCATCCCTTCTACCCCCTTACCAGCTGGAATTTTTTTAAGTAATTTACCGTTAGACCGATCAATAACTGATATATCTTCCGATACAATATTTGCCGTCAATAAATATTTGCCATCCGGGGATACATATACCATGTGGGAAATCTTGCCGTAAGTCGGAATAGTTCGGCTAATCTCATTGGTTTGCGTATCTACTTCAATTACGTAACCAGACTGTCCCGCAGTAAAATAGGCATATCTACCGTCCGGAGTTATTGCCGCCCCGTGTATTCGCCCTAACTGTCCTGTTGAAATCGTTTTAACTTGTTTCCTTGCTAATAAATCAATCACAGAAATCGTATTTCCAGGCGGTTCATAACTGCTTAAATAAGCTGTTTTTTGATCCGGGGTCACTACAATCTCATGGGGATTGGGACCGGTAGGAATAGTTTCAATTACTTCAAAGATTTTTGGATGTACGAATGATAGCGTATTGGAATGCTTATTGGCAACCAATAGTATAGCTTCTCTTAAGATGAATGGATGAGCATTTTTAGTTATTGAATCAAATGCAAGAGGATCGTTATTCGCTCTGCTTGAGAAAAAATTAATCAAAAACAGGAGAAGCCATAAACCACTAAATGGCGCCCATTTAATGTTCATACCAGATTTGCACATTAATAATTTCATTCGTATATCGTTGTGATAATTTTTATTATGTTCCGTTTCCTATCTTATTCGTAAATCCGATCGTTATCGGATTGTGGCATACAGTTATTAGCCACTAATGCACGAATAAGTATTGAATTTCACGTGCCTTGCTTCATTGATAAAGCATACACCTTAGGTGATCTTTTTCCAGGTCCTTTTTCTCCATTTGGAAAAACCCATTTTTGATGCCAGTTTACTGATGGTAAAGTTA
>CAZFGP010000134.1:0-11856 GCA_964518685.1 uncultured Terrimonas sp. | reverse complement strand
TCACTATTCTTAAAGGCTTTACAAAATATTCTGTAAAGCCTTTTTTGATGTCCGGTTAAAAGGGGTTATCTTGTTTTATCATCAAGCGAATAAAAAACTCAATCCATATGTTTAAAATATATCTCCTGCTGGCAATACTGATAATTCCTTTTGGGATGATGGCACAGACGGGTAAAAATATGGATGAAGCTCTTTTGCGACAAATTCATGAAAATGAATATTTCCCTTTTGTCAAATCCAAAGCCGCTGAAATTATGAAAACAGGGTTTAATGCAGGTGATGGTTATCGTGAGGTGTGGATCAGAGACTATAATACCTTCATTGAACTGGCGTCTAACGTGTTTGACAAAGAGGTACTTAAAGAAAACCTTTTGATATTCTTTAGGATGCAGGGAAAAGATGGAAATATAATTGATGGTTTTACACCTATTGAAAAGGTTAAGAAGACGCCAACTTCAGTTTTTGACTATGCTTATATTTTTTCGGCATTGGAGCCGCGCTATGCGGGGCACAAAAATACCGTTGAAACTGATCAGGAAAGTTCTCTGGTACAAAGTGTTTATAAATATATCCGGTTCACCGGAGATACGGCTATTCTTCAGGAGCGTGTTGGAGAAAGAACCGTGGGCGAGCGAATGGATGCTGCAATGGAGTTTTTGATAAATGAAAGATTTAACAAACAATATGGATTGATTGTTGGCGCTACTACTGCTGATTGGGGTGATGTGCAACCCGAACACGAATGGGGAACCTATATAAATGAACATACCCATCCTGCCATTGATATTTATGATAATGCTATGTTTGTAATTGCCCTCAATGATTTGATGGAGATGCTTCCTGAGCTTCAAACGAAATGGAACACGGTAAAAAGAAGAATTGAGAAAAATGTTAGAAAGCATCTGTGGGATAAAAAAGAAAAAAAATTTATCCCGCACATTTATCTGAAAGGCTCTCCTTTCCCATCTGACTTTAATGAGAATAAAATATTTTATTTCGGAGGAACCGCTATTGCTGTTGAAGCCGGTTTGCTGAGTAAAAGAGAAATAAAAGAGTCATTGGAGGAGATGGTAAAGCGGATGAAATTAGCCGGTGCAGCTACTATTGGACTAACCCTTTATCCGCCATATCCAAATGGATTTTTTGCCAACAAGGGAATGGGGGAATATAGTTATCAAAATGGGGGCGACTGGACCTGGTTCGGAGGACGGATGATTCAGCAACTGATACATTATGGATTTATAAAAGAAGCCTATGAACAGATCCAGCCAATGGTGAAACGCGTTAAAGACAATAATGGTTTTTATGAATGGTATACTGTAGATAACAAACCCCGGGGGTCGGGAACGTTTAGAGGCGAAGCAGGTGTTTTATATACCGCAATAAGAATGTTTGATAATCTGAAGTAATAGCTGTATGCGTAAAAATATAAGGTGAAGCCCTGTTGATTTTTATTTATATTTAAAACTTAATTTAAATCGCTGAGAGATGAACAGAAAAACTTTTATACGAGGCACCCTTATCGGTGCTGCTGCTTTTACAATAGTGCCACGTCATGTTTTAGGTGGGAAAGGACATGTGGCGCCCAATGATCGGATTAATATGGGTTTTATCGGCAATGGAAAACAGGCCCGAGGCTTATTAGGAGCTATCCTTTCAAGTGTTCCGGAGGCTGTGGCTGTGGCGGCCTGTGATGTAGATAAGAAGAAGCTGGATCATTTCTTGAATCTGGCAAAACAAGCCAATGAAAAAAAAGTGGGCGCACAAGTTACATCGTATGCCCATTACAGGGAGTTGCTGGAACAAAAGGATATTGATGGAGTGATTATTGCGACGCCCGATCACTGGCACGCACAAATGGCCGTAGATGCCGCGAAAGCCGGTAAGGATATCTATTGTGAGAAGCCGCTTGCCTTAACTATAGCCGAAGGCAGGGCTATGGTGGAAGCAAGCCGAAAATACAAACGGGTGTTTCAGACCGGCAGCATGCAGCGTTCTCAAAAATATTTCAGACAAGCCAGTGAATTGGTACGCAACGGTTATATAGGTCAAATCAAAGAAATAAACGTATCGGTAGGGGAGCCGGTTAAAGAATGTGATCTTCCGTCCTTGCCTACACCAGAATATCTGGACTGGGATGCCTGGATCGGCCCTTCTTTTTACAGAGGTTATAATCCGGTATTGTCACCGCCTATTGAAGATAATTCATGGGCCTGGTGGCGTGGTTACAAAGGCTTTGGTGGCGGATTGATCACCGATTGGGGAGCGCATATGTTTGATATTGTACAATGGGCATTGGGAATGGATGATTCAGGCCCGGTTTCTTTTAATCCTCCATCTGATCCGGGCGCTACCAGCGGACTATCTTTCGCGTATTCAAATGGAATTGTGGTACACCATAAGCAATGGGGAGACAATAATGCCATTCAATTCATCGGAACTGAGGGTACAATAGAGGTTTCCAGATCTTTCCTGCGATCTAACCCAGCCTCTATTGCAAGCCAGTCTCTTAAGCCCGGAGATAAAAAATTATACCATAGTGATAATCATTATTTAGACTGGACGAATGCAATGAAGAGCAGAACACACCCGGTGGCGGATGTGGAAATTGGACACAGAACGGCTACAGTATGCAATGCAGTAAATATAGCTTACCAACTGCAGCGACCGTTAAAATGGAATCCTAAGAAGGAAAGATTTGACGATGAGTCGGCAAATCAGATGATTTCAAGACCTTATCGTGCGCCCTGGAATTTTAGAGATTTCTAATGCCATGAGATCAATTAAAATAAACATTTGTAGTAAAGGCGCCGGGGAGCTTAGATGTATTATCAGATGAAAAGATCGTTCAAAAAGATCAGGAGAATATCCCGTTGTCTAACCGTGTAAGATGGGAAATGAACAATCTAATTGGAATGCGACGGTTGTGCTGATTTGCATTGTATTGATAGCAGCAAATTTACGCGTACCCATCACAACAGTTGGTCCGGTGATACCGGATATTGCAAGACAGCTCCATCTTACTCCGGTAATGATTGGTTTATTCACAACCGTTCCCCTGGTTTGCTTTGCGCTGTTTTCAACTTTCATGCCGCGTTTGTCGGCAGTGGTTGGGCTGGAGAAATCGTTATTGTATTCTTCTCTGATCCTTGCAATTGGATTAGTCATCCGGTCTTTGGGTAATATATTCGTTCTTTTTTTCGGATATCTGCTCATTGGTATTGCCATCACTATAGCTAATGTTCTGATGCCCGCTTTCATTAAAAAAAAATTCCCCGATCGGCTTGGATGGGTTACGGGCATATACCTGGTATCTATGAATCTTACTTCTGCCATAGCGGTTGGCTACAGTATCAGCATAGGAAGAATAGGAAATTTGGGATGGAAAGGCTCAATTGGTATATGGACTTTGCTATCCTTGTTAGCCTTCTTTTGCTGGCTGCTGCTGATTCCAAAAGGTAAGAGAATAACGGGTATTTCTAAGGGTACACTTACCCGTGAGTTATTCAGATCACGGCTCGCCTGGCAAATATCCATCTTCATGGGGTCACAGTCTTTGGTTTTTTATGTATTTGGGGCCTGGCTTCCCGCCATTTTGCAGGAATGGGGAATGCCTGCGGAAAAAGCCGGCTGGATGCTTGCCTATGTTCAGACTGGGCAGGTGCCAATGATGTTAATTGGTCCCTTGCTGGCCGATAGAATGAGGAAGCAGAATATTTTGGTATGGCTATCCTTCATTTTACTTGCAGTAGGATTAACGATGATCATTGTTTGGAAAACCGTGTTTATTATTCCATCGGTTTTATTGATAGGGACAGCTGTAGGACTAGCTTTTACTCTTGCTACTATGTTTTTTGTGCTTCGTACAAAGAGTATTGAAGAAGCGGCTGCTTTATCCGGAATGTCGCAATCAGTAGGTTATTTTCTGGCGGCAATCGGTCCTCCGGTTTTCGGAATATTGTATGCCTTTACGAAATCCTGGTTTTTGCCATTATTGATCTTATTGCTTTCCTCCATGGTCTTGCTTTTTACCGGACTGAAAGGTGCAGAAGACCGATATGTTTTTAATAGAGGAAAGGGTTGATTCAAAAAATATTATCATGAATATTTCTTACATTGCAATTAATACTGCAATCTTAATAGATATGAAAAAGTTTTTCATTCTTTTGTTGACTGGCTCGTTTATTTGTGTGCCGGGTTTCCTGTTTTCTCAGTCCACGTTGATAGGGTTCAACGGAGGTATAAGTATCCCCAGTTTAAAAAGTAACGGTGATAATGAGATCAGCAAAGATTATTCCTCGAGGTTGGCAGGTACCTTTGGAGTATTTGGAGACTTGGGTATATCCCGGGTGTTTTCTTTGAAAGCAGCTATTCAATACGCCGGACAGGGAGGAAAAAGAAATGGGATGCAACCGGTTACAAATGTCCCCCCCGAATTATCTCAAATGCTGCCGTCAGGTACCATGTTGTATGCAAACTTTAATAATGAGTCTGTGCTAAAATATCTTGAGATCCCTGTTATGGCTAAGTTAACCTGGGGTAATAAACTGAAATATTATGTAAATGCAGGACCATATACCGGTATTTTGATTGGGGCAAATCAAAAAACAGATGGCAGCAGTCAATTTTTTATGGATAAAGGAGCAATGCAGCCGGTAGCCGTTCAAGGTCAGCCTCTTCCGCCACAATCTTTTAATGCAGATACTAAAATCAAGAAAGATATCCATTCTGTTAATGTTGGATTAACGGGAGGATTGGGCTTAGGTTATCAAATGGGGAATAGAAGTGAAATTGCAATAGATGCCCGGGCTGCTTATGGTTTAGTTGCCATACAAAAGGATAGCGACACTAATGGAAAGAGCAGGACGGGAGGTTTGTTTTTAACGCTTGGTTATGCCTATTCTCTTCACCGGTAGGTGGTATACTCTTCATCAATATTTCAATTAAAGGTTAGTCCGTGTTTCCAATAACAATGGCTTAACAATGGTGATGTATTTCTTTGTGAATCTGTGTTTCAATAGCAATATAGAAGTGTACAGGAGTGGTTATTACTCCTTAACTCCAGAGGGGTCGCTGAGGTTTTTGTAAATTTACACACAGGAATTGTTCCTGAGGTTACATTTATTTTTGCATCATTGTGTTGCTTTAATATTAAATTGAAATGTTATGAAGAGTGAAAGTTATCAAACTCCGTTTTCAAAAGCCTTTATGACTGGTCTTTTTGTAGGCATTGTGTGTACCTTCGTTTGCCTTACCTATAATCTTGTATACCGATCTGAAACCGGGTTTGTGGTAAACGATATTATCAATGTAGGATCTATAATTTTTGGTGTTAATATACTCTTTATGGTGATTGGTCTGATTTATTATTGGCTTAAAAAAATGTTCGGTAGAGGAGAAGTCGTTTTTATTATTCTTTTTTCTCTTCTAACAATTTTTTTAGTATGGAAAGCCGAAGGGGTGAGGCGGTCAGGGAATGATGTAGTGAATGTACAATTCAGAGATTTGTTGTTGGGCTTGGTTCTAATTACCGGAGTAGGCGCTTCTTTTTTGATTCCTTTCCTTTTTCATAGCAAAGGATTTGAAAAAAGCATATTATAGATTTGAATGTCTGGCAGAACTGTTTTGGTTAACTAATTATTAATTGTTGTTATACAATTTCACTTCTTCTTTATCCCATTCCACTTTTACGATTTGTGAAATAATGGAATCTATTGCTTTACCGCAATAATCCGGTTGTATTGGGAGTTCCCTACTGAAGCGCCGGTCAATTAATACACAAAGTTCTACCTGCTTTGGACGGCCAAAGCCCATTAGTGCATCTAAGGCGGCGCGGGTGGTTCTGCCTTTGTGCAATACATCGTCTATAAGAATGACCTTCTTGTTTTCTATTGTAAATGGAATATCTGTTTTGTTAGCTGCATGAAGTTCGTTTCTAACATCGTCCCTGAAAAATGTGATGTCTAATTTACCATAATCGAGATGAAGAGCCGGAAATTGCTGTTGGATATGAGCCACTATTTTGTCACTTAAATACACGCCACGCGGCTGGATTCCGATGATAACAGTTTCCGATAATTCGTCATGACGTTCTATGATTTCATAGGCTAATCGCTGAACAGTCAGGTTTAGCCGGTAAGGATTCATTATAATTTTCAAGACATCATTATTTTGACTACGAAAGTAAATTATTTTTCTTCTAAAAAAGGATACCCGAAGTCTGTTGGTGAAACAAAAGTTTCCTTGATAATGCGTGCGCTTAGCCAGCGATACAAATTGAGCATACTGCCTGCCTTATCATTGGTGCCACTTCTTCTTGCTCCGCCAAAAGGCTGTTGTCCAACAACGGCGCCCGTGGGTTTATCGTTGATATAAAAATTTCCTGCAGCATAGCGAAGTTCCTGGGTTGCTTTTTCGATAGCAGTTCTGTCTCTGGCAATGATAGAACCCGTTAATCCATAAACTGAGGTTTCATCCGCTATTTGAAGTGTTGCTTCAAATTCGTCCGGGGGATACACATACAGCGTTAAAACAGGTCCAAAAATTTCCTCGCACATTAGCGAATGGCGTGGATCCCTGGTTTCAATGATGGCAGGGTGGATAAAATATCCCTTACTTTTATCACATTCGCCACCGGCTAAAATATGAACTGCCTCGTCTTTTTGGGCATAATCAAGATATCTTTTAATTTTTTCGAATGCTCTTTCATCAATCACTGCATTGATATAATTGGAGAAATCTTCTACGGTGCCCATTGTAAACCTTTTGACGCCGGCTATTAGTTTAGCCTTTACTTCCCCGGCAATATTATCAGGAATATAAGCCCGCGAAGCTGCTGAGCATTTCTGTCCCTGATATTCAAAAGCGCCTCTAAGGATGGCGGTTGCAACCGTATCCGGATCCGCACTTTTGTGAACGAATATAAAATCTTTACCGCCTGTTTCACCTACAATTCGGGGATAGTTTTTGTAGGAAGCAATGTTTTCACCGATGGTTTTCCAGATCGTGTTAAATACTGCGGTGGAGCCGGTGAAGTGGATGCCTGCAAAATCAGGATGAGAAAAGCAGACTTTCCCTAATATCGGACCCTCTGTATAAATCAGGTTGATTACGCCATCAGGCAACCCCGCTTCTTTCAGAATCCGCATGAACATTTGTGCAGAATAAATTTGAGTATAAGCTGGTTTCCATACTACCACATTGCCGCATAAGGCGGCCGATGTTGGCAGGTTGCCTCCTATAGCCGTGAAGTTAAAAGGAGTGATAGCAAGCACAAAACCCTCCAGTGGACGCCATTCCATACGGTTGTGAACCCCTGATGAACTCACCGGTTGCTGCTGATAAATCTCATTGAGATAATGTACATTGAATCTCAAAAAATCAATCAATTCGCAGGCTGAATCAATCTCTGCCTGGTACACATTTTTGCTTTGTCCCAGCATGGTAGTGCCATTCATATAGGAACGGTACTTTGTGGCAATTAAATCTGCTGCTTTCAGAAAAATATTTGCTCTGTTTTCCCAGCTTAAATCCTGCCATCGTGCTCTTGCCCCTAAAGCTGCGTCAATAGCTTGCAGGACATGCTGTTCTCCTCCTTCATGAAAATAGCCCAGAAGATGATTGGTATCATGAGGTGGGTTTATAGCAATTGTTTTGTTCGTCCTCACCTCTTCTCCACCGATATACATAGGAATATCAGCAACTTCACTTTTTAATTGCGCTAACGTTGCTTTCAGGATCTGCTTTTCAGAACTTCCTGCCCTATAATCCAATACCGGCTCATTAGTCGGCATTGGGTAATTGAAATAACCTGTACTCATAAAAATGTTTTTCGATGATGGTTACTTAATTACAAAGATACGGAGGATCACAACGATCACCACAAAGCTGGGCAGCCCTGTATTTTATTTCACAAAAAGAAAACAGCAGTCAATCCAGAAATAAAGATCCGACTGCTGTCTTAGTGCAAAAATTTGAAAATTATTCAATGCTGCCCTTAGCCCATTCGTTGTTTACAATTCTCCAGATTCCTAAAGGATTACTGTTTTTTAAAGCATCTGGCAGCATATTATCCTTAAATCCCTGAAAACATACCGGTCTAACCCAGCGTTTGATGGCGGTAGTGCCTACAGAAGTATACCTGCTGTCTGTGGTAGCGGGGTAGGGGCCGCCATGAACCATACTGGCACAAACTTCCACCCCTGTGGGAACATCATTTAAGATAATCCTGCCCGCCATGGCTGTTTGCAAATCGAGAATATCATGGTTTTCAGCTACATCTTCATCTGTACCCATAAAGGTGGTTGTTAACTGTCCCTTCAGTTGTTTCAATACGGTTTTCAACTCTTCCTTATCTGAGCAACATACGGCTAAGGAATAGGGTCCGAAAACTTCTTCATGAAAATGAGGATTCTGTAAAAAGGTGTCGGCTTTCACCTTAGCCACTGTTGGAAAGGCCTCGTCTTCTCCGGGTTGCTGTGCAGATTCACCAACTTTTTCGATTCCTTTTTGTGCCAGCACCTTATTTAATCCCTTATTATACGAGGAATGGATACCGCTGTGCAGCATTTTTTGGGGCAGAATCTGTTCTATTTCTTTTCCTAAATGAGTTAGAAAGTTGTCCAGCTCACTGGTCTGTACGGCAATCAACAATCCTGGATTGGTACAAAATTGCCCCATCCCCAGGGTGATGGAGGCGGCATATGTTTTTGCCAGAGAAACCGCATTTTGTGCCAGAGTTCTGTTCAGAAATATTACCGGATTAATACTGCTCATTTCGGCAAAAACCGGGATAGGTTTTTCCCGTTGGTTGGCAAATTCCCATAAAGCTTTTCCCCCGCTAAAAGAGCCTGTAAAGCCCACTCCGCTTGTAAAGGGGTGTAATACGAGTGCCTTCCCGACAGTACTTCCTGACCCTAAAACATGCTGCACAGTATAGGGATGAATTCCAGTCTTCCTGATGGCTTTCTGCATCGCTTCAAAAACCTGTTCAGATGTTTTTGCATGAGCAGAGTGTCCTTTAATAACTACTGATGAACCCGAAGCAAGGGCACTTGCAGTATCTCCTCCTGCGGTAGAAAAGGCAAAAGGAAAATTACTTGCTCCAAAAACCACTACCGGTCCCACTGCCAATAGCATCTTTCGTGTATCCGGTTTGGGAGGGGTTCTGTTTTTGTCGGCGGTATCAATAGCGGCTTCTATCCAACTCCCTTCTTCGATAAGACGCGCAAACATTTTAAGTTGATTAGTGGTACGGCTCAGTTCTCCATTTAGCCGGGCAAGTGGAAGATTTGATTCTTCGTGTGCGATAGAAACCAGGCCTTCCCTTGACTCTTCTATTGATTCGGCTATTTCATTTAAAAATTGAGCACGTTTGGCAGAACTGATGTTCTTGTAACTGTTAAATGCATCCTGCGCATTTTGCATTACTTTTTCAATGTCATTCATTCCTGATTTTTTGCGCCAAGTTACGTCATTTTCAGGGACTGATAAATCGGGAGAAGGCGAACAGGGCGGAAAGAGGTTGTTTTATGCTATGAATCATGGTTTGGTAAAATGCGATAACAATATTCCAGTTGCTACAGCAGCATTCAATGATTCTGCCATTCCGATTCTGGGGATCGTAATTTGATGTCTGCACAACAATAAAAGATCCGGATGTACGCCCTTCGATTCGTTCCCGATGAGTATGGCCCCATTAGCCGGAGCAGAAAGTTCATACAAAGATATACCGTGAAGGGTAGCGGCATAAACAGGCAAATGGTTGTTCTTCCTGCACCATTGAATTAGTTCCGTGTACCATACATTTATGCTAATAATGCTTCCCATTGTAGATTGCACTACTTTAGGGTTGTACAAATCGGCACATTCGGGGCTGCACATTATGGAATGTATGCCAAACCAGTCGGCAGTACGGAGGATAGTGCCGAAGTTTCCCGGATCCTGAATACTGTCTAACATCAAAAACAAGCCGGTGGAAAAATCAGGATTGGATTCCTTTTTCTTTATTATTGCTAATACCTGGTTGGGAGTTTTCCGGGAAGATATTTTTTCAAGATCTGATACTTCAATCGAAAAGATTGCAGACGCATTAATGGACTGAAGCGGAATCTGGTTATCCCTGATCCAGGATTCGAGCGCATAAACTGAAAGAACATGGCTTGGTAACTTTAGCAGATATTCTGTTATAATCTTAGGCCCCTCAACAATAAAACACCCCTCTGCATCTCTTAATTTTTTGTGGAACAAACTTTGAATATATTTGACTCTTGATTTGCTGAGCATTTTTATCTTTATTTATGCCTGATTCACCAACGAAAATACATTCTTCTTTCTTTAAATATTTCTATTTTATTCCCATTACAATAATGCTGACCTCTTCTTGTGTAGTGGTTAAAAAATATCATCCGGATAAACCTTTTGTTTTTGATAACGAAATACATATTAATGATAAGTTGGGTTCGGGAGAGAAAAAATCATTGCAAAGCAGGCTGGATTTGCAGATTGAAGACAGCGTGAAGCCGGTTTTTAAAAATTCCTGGTTTATCCGGAGGGTACTAATCAAGCCTCCTGTATTTGACAGTAATTATGTTAAGCGGTCGGTTGAAAATATGAACAATCTGCTTCATAATAATGGATATTACCGGAGCCATATAAGTGTGGAATGGAAGGAAGTGGATACTGCTCTGCGCGCTGAAAAGCCAGACCAGATTCGATTAAAAGTTGACTATTATGTGAATACCGGCAGCTTGTTTCGCCTGGATTCGATCAGCTATAATTTCCAGGACAGCGCATTGAAGAGACTCGTCTCTGAAAATATGGACAAATCTCTTTTAAAAAAGTCAGATCCTTTCAGTAAACAAAAAATTGATGACGAACTCAATCGGTTGATTGATTTGTTTCGTAACAATGGTTATTATCGGATTAACAGAGAAATGATGATGGCACAGTTGGATACGGTTAATTTGGCGCTTATTGAAACTTCTGCGGATCCTTTTGAACAAATAAGGCTTCAGATTGAAGCACAGCAAAAAAAACAACGCCCAACGATTAATATAGCTATCCTGGAAATCCCATTGAAAGACAGTTCTGTTACCGAATCTTATAAGGTGGGGCGGGTGAGTGTTTTCCCTGATGAACCAGTTGAATTGATAGCCGGCAGACGCCGGGGATTGAAGCCAATAGAATATAATGGGTATTCGATTTACAGTCGTTACGATCTCTTTAAACCTTCTTTTCTGGTAAAAAGAATTGCTTTAAAACCCGGTGAGCTGTTTAGAGCTTCAGATTATAATAAAACTCTTTTGAACTTTAACCGGATAGAGACCTGGCAGAATGTTACCATCAATGCACGTCCTATAGATACGCTGGAACCCGTTGTGGACTTCTTTATCCGAATGGTACCTGCCAAAAAATATTTTTTTAGTGCCGACTTCGAAGGATCCAGCATACTATCTGCCCAAAGTCAATTGTATAATGCAGGTAACAAAGGATTGGCATTTAATTTTCAACTGAAAAACAGAAACGTTGCCCGTTCGGCGCTTCAGCTGGAGAATACCTTAAGAACGGGGATTGAATTTTCTGATTTTCGAAAGGTATTATCAACCGAGGCCAGTTTAAGTAACCGGTTAATTTTTCCTAATCTGCTCACGCCCATTAAATTTAGAAAACAAGATGATTTTTTGAATGCAAGAACTTTTGTAAATCTCGATGGTGCTTATGTAGACCGCTATAAATATTATAAACTGAATACTATAAATGCTTATTTGGGATATGAGTTTCAGCGAAGGTCGAATGCCACCTGGCAAATTCGCATTCCCAATATTGAATTCACCCGAATATATGATATTGATATCG
>CAZFGP010000133.1:0-11946 GCA_964518685.1 uncultured Terrimonas sp. | reverse complement strand
CATGCGGTATCATTTGCAACGCCTAATTACTGGCATGCCCTGGGCAGTATTTGGGCTTGTCAGGCGGGAAAGCATGTATATGTGGAGAAGCCAGCTATGCACAATGTTTGGGAAGGCCGCAAAATGATTGAAGCGGCGCGTAAATACAACAGGCGGGTGCAGGTAGGATTTCAAAATCGTTCTATCAGCAATGTGATGGAAGCTATGAAATTTCTCCATGATGGGGGAATAGGTAAGGTATATATGGCTCGGGGCTTGTGCATCAAGCGCCGGGACTCATTTGGGATTACAAAAAACAGCACACCTCCCGCTGAGTTACATTACGACCTGTGGCTGGGACCAGTGACCTGGCGTCCCTACAATGAAAAGCGCGATTTGTACAACTGGCATTGGTTTTGGGATACGGGAAATGGAGATACCGGTAACCAGGGTCCGCATCAGTTTGATATTGCCCGATGGGGACTCAATAAGCACGAGCACCCGGTTTCCGTTCATTCTACCGGAGGTATTTTCGGCATTAATCCCAATGAATGTGCCCAGGAAACACCCAATACTCAAAGTACGGTAATCAGGTATGAAGACGGCACTATCTTAGAATTTGAAACCAGGGGAAGATATTCCAACAAAGAAGCTGACTTAGGTATTAAGATTGGCAATATTTTTTATGGTACGGAAGGTTATCTGGAATTAGATGGCTCTACCTGGAAGGCTTATCATAACTGGGAGGATAAACCCTTTGCGGGTTCAAAAGGCGAAGGTTCAAGCAATGCAGATATCTCTCTTACCGGGCCTTCAGGCACGGAGCATTTTGCCAATTTTGTAAACGCCTTGCGGAGTGGGAAAGACGAGGATTTACATTGCGATGTAAATGAAGGATTCTATTCTACTGTACTTCCGCTATTGGGCAATATTTCGTATAGACTTAAACGCGAGGTAAGATTTATGGGGGGGGATTTTAATCAGGAAAGAATTGTAAACGACCCTGAAGCGAATGCATTACTGACACGCGAGTACCGCGCACCTTATGTGGTACCGGATCAGGTGTAAAGAAGAGGTGCTCACCATTAACGCAAATAACGCTATAAAAAAAATTAAGATCATGAGAATAAGATTTATTACCGTTTTCATATTGTCAGCCGGATTTTTGTTTTCCTGTAATTCCCCCGGACAAAAGGAGAGTGAAAAGGATAACGATAATAAAGGACCCAAAGTTGAATTAACAGATGTACCGGCAGATCAAAAAGTTGATGTTACCATTGATGGAAAACCGTTTACTACGTATTGTTATTCGGATACGCTGATGAAGCAAATCCTTTACCCTGTTCTCACCGAGGGTGGGAATCCGGTTACAAGAGGCTGGCCCATTGCGTATCGCCCGGGAGAGCGAACCGATCATCCGCATCAAAGAGGGATTTGGTTGAATTACGGAGATGTAAATGGTTATGATTTCTGGGGCAATTCATATCAGATCCCACCGGATATCCGAAAAGTTCATGACGGCAGGATTAAACACGTAAAAATTAAAGAGATACAGCCGGGTGTCGGACAGGCAACACTCGTTACAGAGGAGCAATGGCTCGATCCGTTTGGAAAAGAGTTGCTTTCTGAAACAACGACCTATCATTTTATAGCAGATGGTACCAACCGTATCATAGACCGGCTAACTACACTCACCGCCACAGATAGTGCGGTGCACTTCAAAGATACCAAGGAGGGTATGTTTGCGATTCGGGTAAACCACCAGTTGGAGTTGCCAGTAAAAAAGGATGCCACCTTCAAGGATGCGCAGGGTAATCCTACTACTGTAAAGAGTGATGCCGGTGAGGAGGTTACGGGTAATTACAGAAGCAGCGAAGGCATTATGGGAGACAGCGTTTGGGCAACCCGGGCCAAATGGATGGATTTGTATGGCAGTATCAATCAGGAAAAAGTATCGTTAGTAATTTGCGATCACCCCAAAAATGTAAATTATCCTACTTTCTGGCATGCCCGTGGCTATGGTTTATTTTCTGCAAATCCTCTTGGGGAGCATGATTTTACCGATGGGAAAAAGTCGTTGAATTTTACCCTGGCCCCAAAAGCATCGGTGACTTTCAGATATCGGATTATTCTTAGTTCCGGCAATCATCTTACGGATGATCAGATTAATACTTATGCGCAGGATTTTGCGGGGAAGTATGAGTAAATCTGATTAGTGGGGGAGGTTGAATGTGTTCCGTTTTTGAAATATGAGTTCCATGAATAAACAACGCATCTGAGAATAAACAGATGCGTTGTTTGTATTTTCGGAGATTCAACTGGTAATTGGAAATTGCTCATAAATCGAGTGTTATTTAAGTTTGTCAAAGTATTGCATCAGATGATTTCGCATTTTAGTTCTGAATTCTGCTGCAGTTCCTTCTTTAAGGGTGTTTAATAACCCTCTGTGAAACACGTAATTATTTTCTTCGGTCATTTCTTCGGGCGATATTGAGTATAAGCCCTTTGTCCCTTCAAAAAGAGGAAGCAAGAGCTTTTGAAACCTTTGGATGGTTTTATTTCCGGATATTTTATACAGCATAGAATGAAATTCGATATCATACTTTTTGTGTTCCTCATAAGTTGTGGCTTTTTCATCTTTAGTTACGATCTCTTCAAGTTTTTTTAAATCAGCATTTGTTTTTCTAAGAAAAAGTAAATCAGCAATGCCGATCTCCAATACAAGTCTTAATTCAAAAATATCCTTCATAGTACTCTTGTCCAATAATCTTAAGTCTATAACTCTTTCCATATTATACAATATATCCGGATGAGTGATGACCATACCTCTGTTTTTCCTGGATTCTATTATTCCAAGAGTTTTAAATCTCGACAATGCTTCTCTTACAGAAGTACGGCTCACGCCTAATGCTTCCGCCAGTTCCATTTCCTTAGGGATAGGATCACCGGGTTGAAAATTTCCTTCTCTAAAATATTCCTGTAAGCTGGATTCAATTTTATCTACCTGAGTCTGATTTTCAATAGGACTTAATTTCTCAAATGCAGAGGATTTTTTTTCTAATGTTGATGCTTCCATCTGGAGATTATGTGGTTTGAAATATTAAAAATGTTACAAAAGTAGTGTGTAAAAATTATTATTTTAAAATTGTTATTTTTATTAAATAAATAATTACATTTGACGTATGTAATACATATTAAACTAACACTTCAAAATTGACATGCCATGAAAAAGAGATTTTCAAAGTTTTCAAATCCTATTTTTCATCATCTAAGGACTTTCTGTTTTCTATTACTTTTTCAACTTGTTTTTAGTAGTGTCTTTGCTCAAACCACTGTTACGGGTACTGTAAAAGATGAAAAAGGTGATGCTCTTGTCGGAGCTACTGTTAAAGTAAGAAATACTAATCTTGGAACGACTACGAATTCGAAGGGTGAATTTTCAATAACGGCTAATAATAATGCCACTTTAGATATTTCTTTTACAGGATTTCAATCTATGAGTCTGGCATTAAATGGAAGGAACCATATTGATGTTGTGCTACAGTCAAGTGTTGCGACATTAAGTGATGTGGTAGTAATTGGATTCGGTGCTCAAACAAGGCAAAAAGTTACCA
This sequence comes from uncultured Terrimonas sp., assembly GCA_964518685.1. Taxonomy (GTDB): domain Bacteria; phylum Bacteroidota; class Bacteroidia; order Chitinophagales; family Chitinophagaceae; genus Agriterribacter. The sequence continues at coordinate 8,353 of CAZFGP010000133.1, read as the reverse complement.
CCTCTGTTTCAAAACTGGATACTAAGGTGTTGGAGAATGTGAACTATGCCAATTTAGGCTCTGCTTTGCAAGGTGCTATTCCTGGTGTGCAGGTTCAAACTACAACTGGTATGCCAGGTTCCGCTCCGCGCATAATCATTCGTGGGGGAACATCAATAAATAATCCAAATGGCGCCGCTCCTCTTTATATAGTTGATGGTATTATCAGGCCTGATATGAGTAATCTGAACCAATCAGATATTGAATCTATCCAGATTTTAAAGGATGCCGCTTCTACTGCCATCTATGGAGCACGTGGTTCAAATGGGGTAGTTATTATTGTTACCAAATCTGGGAAAGCTGGTAGAACTCAGATTGATTATAAGTATGGGTTAACAATATCTGACAATGTTAATTATTACGAGCTTCTCGACGCAAAGGATTTCCTTTATTTTCAGAGAAAGGGGTATATGGCATCTATTGAAAGGAAACCCTCACAAGTAGCCTTACTTGGTGCAGCTAGTTCTGGTGGAACAGGTAATGATCTTACTAACCTTACCGCTTTTTCTCCTCAATATCTTACATCTGAGAATGAATATAAATTGAATGAAGGATGGGACCGCATGGAGGATCCCTACGATCCAACAAAAACAATTATTTTTTCGAACACTGATTTTCAATCAAAATTATACAGAACAGGAATCGGACATAATCATGCAATTGCTGCTTCAGGAGGGACTAAAACTGCTATATTCAGGGTAGGAGTTGGCTATTTTGATCAGGATGGGATAGTGATTACCTCAAAATTTAAGCGGCTCAACTCGGATATTAGTGGTGATTTGAAACTTACTGATAAAATTAAGGTTTTTGGACGCTTGATGTATTCAAATTCATCCGATAATGTTCCCGGTACAGGTGCTAATCTTTTTGGTAGATCCCAGGGACTTCCCCCAACAGCGAAGTATAAATACGAAGATGGAACTCTTGCATCCGGTCTCAATACTTCACTTGGAAATCCCGAATATATAACAGGCTTTCAGGTTGCCAAAAACAGTACTGATAATTTATCCATTGCTCTGGGAGGACATTGGGATATTCTTCCTGGCTTATCATTCGATCCTCAGGTTGCATTATTTCAGGTAACGTCAGATTCACGCTATTTTGAGAAGGCTTATTTTAATGGGCCAAAAGCTTTTAATTCAGATCGTAATGCTTCCGGAGGTTTTTCTAAGCTACTACAAAAACAAGTTGATGCTGTGATATCTTATTCTAAGGATTTGAATACCCATCATTTTGACTTTAAAGGAGGTTATTCTTATTATGGAATCATGAGATCGGGGCTAACAGCGAGTGGGAAAGGAGCGGCCACCGATCTAATACCAACGCTTAATGCCTCAGCTACACCTGTGGGTGTTGGAGGTACCGAAACGAATCAATTAATCTTTGGATATTTCGGTAGGATTAACTATGATTATGATGAAAAATATCTTCTTTCTGTAAATGCCCGATATGATGGCGCTTCTAATTTAGGATTGTCTCACAAATGGGGTTTTTTTCCAGGCATTTCGGCCGGATGGAATGTACACGAGGAAGATTTTTGGAAAGTTTTTCCGGATAGATTATTTCGATTGAAGCTTAGAGCGAGCTACGGCGTTAACGGTAACATCAGCGGTCTTGGACCCTATACTGCACAGGGAAGTTATAGCGTAGGTTCAAAATATAATGGCGTAGCTGCGGTAATAAATACATCCTTGGCCAACGCGGATCTTAAATGGGAACAGTCAAAGACTTTAGACGTTGGATTTGATCTGGGAATTTTTGACAATCGAATAAATGTTCTTTTTGATATTTATAGGAGAAGAACGGATAATTTGTTGACAGGGTTTGCGCTCCCCCAATCTACCGGATTCGGCAGTATTCTTACAAATTTAGGAAGCCTTGAAAATAAAGGAGTTGAGATTGAACTTAACGCAAACGTTTTACCAGAAAACGCTGCTTTTCAATGGAATGTAGCTTTTAATGCCTCAGCCGTAAAGAATAAAATAATTAAACTTCCTGATAATGGCACAGAGAATAACAGAATAGGAGGATATTATGTATGGGATCCGAATAAAAAAGATTACGCATGGAAGGGTGGTTTGCAGGAGGGAGGTACCATGGGTGATTATTATGCGTATAAACAGATTGGCGTGTATGCAACCGACGAGGAAGCTGCAACAGCCCCATTAGACGTAAATGTGCCTCAGACTGATCAGACAAAACATGGTGGTGATGTTAATTTTCTTGACGCAGACGGGAATAATATAATTGATAGTAAAGACATGGTTTATGTCGGAAACATTTATCCTCGCGCTACAGGTGGTTTTTCTAATACCTTTAGTTTTAAGAATATCTCGCTGATCGTTCGTATGGATTATACGTTAGGTCAAACGATTTATGACTACACTTACGGAACCTTAATTGGACAGTATCAGGGAGATAATGGCTTATCAAAAGATCTTTTAAGGTCGTGGCAAAAGCAGGGAGATATTACTGATATTCCCCGATTCTACTATGCTGATCAGCAGGCAAGTAATAACATTTACAGAGCAGGTAGCGGAACTTCTCTATTATATAAAAAGGGAGATTTTCTTGCTTTAAGGGAATTGACGTTATCTTATAGTCTTTCGCCGGATATTATCAAAAAAATTGGAATAGAAGGATTGAGATTAAATGTTACTGGTAATAATCTGCATTATTTTACTAAATATACTGGTCCAAATCCAGAAGATGGAGGTAGGGATGGAGGTAGATTCCCATTACCCAGGAATATTATTGTAGGAGTAAATGTTTCTTTTTAACGGAATAATAAGTAAGAAGGATCAAATCAATTACTAATCAATAATCAGATAGTCATGAAAAAAATAAATAGAACCCTAATATATATATCAATAATTGCTTTGGGAGTTGTTTCCTGCACAAAAGATTTGGAATTAGCTCCAATAAGCCAGATTTCCAATGCCTCCTTCTGGAAAACAGAAGTAGATGCCACAGGCGCCCTAACCGGAATGTATACGAGATTCCGGGGACTCGAACAGGATCTATATTATCTGGGAGAAATGCGAAGCCAAACCTTGGGAAATGGTGTTGGAGGAAACTATCAGAATGAGTTCGAAATGTACAATAATACATTAACATCAAGTTCGAACATGCCTAATTGGCAGGCATTTTTTGCTGTTATCCACGATGCTAATCTTATTCTGAAATTTGTGCCAGCCATAAAATTTTCTACGGAAGATAAGAAAAATAATATCCTGGCACAGGCTTATACCATGAGAGCATTCTGTTATTTCGCAATGGTTAGAACATGGGGAGACCTTCCTTTGGTTGAAGATCCAACCCTGGGATACGACCCGAAACTTGTTCAGCGAGAGAGAAGTCCTAAAGCAGAGATATTTGTGTTAATTAAAAAGGATATAGATGAAGCATTAAAACTTTATCCTAATAATGATTTTCCCTCCGGTAGAGTTACATTCTCTAAAGCGGCTGCTAATACCTTAAAAGGTCAAATATATTTATGGACTGCAAAAAAGGAAAATGGTGGTGCATCAGATTTTAATACCGCTCTTTCTGCGTTAAATGAGGTTGTAAATAGTGATGTTGCGTTACTTATGAATTATGGGAATATTTTTGATTTTAGTAATAAGGGTAATAAAGAAGTTATTTTTGCTGTTCGTCATGCTGATTTAGAAACAGGCGATCTGCAACCTTATAACCACATGTGGTTGTATCCGGGATACGTTCCTGGCACTATTGATGATGCAACTAAAGAAATTCTGAAAGGAGGGAATGGATACTCAGTTCTTGAAGTTGAAAAGCATATTCAGGAAAAATTTTCGGATGAAGATCAACGTAAAGACGCATCGTTCAGAGTAATTTATGCCTTTCCTGATGGTGTTAAAACCTATTTTTCCTCTCTCGTATATAAATATCATGGAACCTTAATAAATGGATTAAGATATTGGTATGACGATAAAATAATATTTAGATTTGGAGATGTTTTGTTAATGATTGCTGAGGCTAAAAATGCCTTGGATCAAGACCCTACTCTCGAGATCAACCTTATTCGGCAGAGGGCTTACGGATCAAATTATTTATCCCATGTGTTTGTAAGTGGCTCAAAAGAAGAAAATGATAAGGCTATTTTAGCTGAAAGATTGCTTGAAACTGCTTTTGAGGGAACCTATTGGTGGGATTTATTGAGGTTCAATAAAGCTTTTGAATTAGTTCCTTCCCTCGCTGACAAAACTGGAAAATCTTATTTGGAACTTTGGCCCATTGTACAGTCAACCCTGAGTTTGGAGACAAAAGTGAAACAAAATCCAGGTTGGTAAATCATTAATTAAGGTAATAATTATGACGAACATCTTTAATAAAGAAACATTATGTACCAATCAATGAACCTTAGAAAAAGGAAATTACAAGATATTTTTTTCTTCTCATATTTTTTTCAAATTTCAATTTTTTGTTTTCTCTTTATATTAGGTTTTAGTAATAATCTTTTTTGTCAAAATACAAAAATTAATGAATCAGGAAATGAAACAGAGCTTCAACTTCTTCCGGGCTCTGACAATCCCCGGAACAGCGAAGGCGATTTCATAACCTTGAAAGATGGACGAATCCTGTTTATATACACTCATTATACCGGCACTTCGGGGAATGACGATGGTCATGCCTTTCTTGCGGGAAGATTTTCTTCTGATAAGGGAAAATCCTGGACACAGGAAGACATAAAAATTGTAGAGCAGGAAGGAGATAGGAATGTGATGTCCGTTTCTCTGCTGAGATTAAAAAACGGTGAAATTGCTTTATTTTATCTGAGAAAGAATTCTTTGACAGACTGTATTCCGTATATCAGGATATCAAAAGATGAAGCAAAAACGTGGAGCGATCCTCAACCCTGTATCACCGATAAGAAAGGGTATTTTGTATTGAATAATAATCGCGTTATTCAACTAAAAAATGGCCGCCTTTTGCTGGCGGTAGCCATGCATCATAATCCGGATCAATTAAAGTTTTCTGCCTTAGGGCATCTGTGGTGTTATTTCTCCGATGATAATGGGAGAACCTGGAAATCAAGTCAGGAAGTATCTAATCCGGCTGGCATTGTGACGCAGGAGCCTGGACTCATTGAATTAAAGAATGGAGAGATTTTAATGTTTATAAGGACAAATGCGGGTGCGCAATACCTATCACAATCAAAGGATAAAGGTATCACATGGAGTCCAATTGAACGAAGCAATATAACTTCGCCAACTTCACCTGCTTCCATTGCAAGGATCCCTTCCACAGGGGATTTACTGTTGGTTTGGAATAATACAGTAAATGAAAAACGAACGCCGTTAAATATAGCCGTATCAAAAGACGAAGGTAAAACCTGGAAAAATATTAAAACCCTTGAAAACGATCCCAACCGTGGATATTGCTATATTGCTATACATTTTGCAGGTAAGGATGTGCTGTTAAGTTACTGTGCCGGAAGTCAATCGAAAGGTATTCTCACGCAGACAGATATTAAAAGGCTTAGCTTAAAATGGGTGTACAAGTGATAAATATTACAAAACCATTAATTAATTGATCTCATTAATGCAATTGAAGTAAATCCTGTAAGATAATTAATGATCCATCATGGAGAAATTTATATTTTTTCTTTTAATGACTTTAGCAATTCTACCATTAACGGCAGATTCCCAGGAAAAAAAGATGATGAATGTTCAGCCCGATAAGCCTGTTGAATATTTTGTTGCTCCTGTAGGTCCGCAAAACCCACGCAATAGTGAAGCCGCCATTATTCCATTAAAAGATGGTTCTCTTTTGTTGGGCTGGACTGAGTTTTATGCTGGTGACGGTGCAGATCACGGGCCGGCACGTCTCTCAGGTAAAGTTTCAACGGATGGAGGTCGTTCATGGGGTGAAAAATATACCCTGGTGGAAAACGATGGAGGCCGCAATGTAATGGAGGTTAATTTTTTGAGGTTGCTTAATGGTGAAATTGCCCTGTTCTATTGTCAGAAAAATACAGAATCAACGGACTGTCGTATAATGATGCGAAGGTCATCTGACGAGGGGAAGACCTGGATTAACCCTAAACAATTAAGCCCTTCCGGAAAATATACAGGTTTAACAAATGGAAGATCAATAAGGCTTCGCTCAGGTCGTATTCTTCTTGAAGCCTGGGAAGGCGGATATGCTTATTGTGTTATTTCTGATGATGATGGAAAGACCTGGCGAGATAGCCAGCATATTAAACCTTCCAACGGAGATTGTTTTGAGAATGCCTGTATTGAACTTAAAGACAGGAGGGTTCTGATGCTTATGCGAACCGGATTGGGTGGACAATTCAAAAGTCTTTCCTCAGATGGCGGGGAAACCTGGACTGATCCCGTAATTACACAACTTACAGGGTCAGCGGCACCGGTATCTATAAGTCGCGTTCCTAAAACTAATGATCTGCTTGCAATTTGGAATCATAATCCGGGTGCAAAAAAACGCAATCCACTTACCTCGGCTTTGTCAAGAGACGAAGGTAAAACCTGGGAAAATTTCAAAAATATAGAAGATGCCCCTGATGATGCCTGGGCTTATCCTGCAGTTACATGGGTAGGTAAAGAAGCGCTGTTAACCTACTTTAACTATAAGGGAGGGCTGTCGCTTAAACTTAAGAAATTGCCTAAAAAATGGTTTTATCAATAATTATAATAGCGTGGGTTACAAGTTTATGATCTTTAGAATTTATTGGGGCTCGATTCTTTTGTTGGGGTTGTTAATTAGTGCGAATTCTATTTCTGCTCAACCGTCAAAAAAACAATCTAAACTTACATCCAAAGGTTACTGGATTCATCCTAAGGCGGAAGAAATTCCAGGGCTGAAAACAGGCCCGTTTGTCCGCCTGAGAAATGGAGATATCCTCACCGTTGAAGGAAAAAGAAGTTGCATCAGTAAAGATGAAGGCAAAACCTGGACTGAGCATTCTATTTTTGTTGATTCAAGCCGGTTTGAGATACGAATAGAGAGAGCTTTAATCTGCACAAGAGATGGGGTTATCATTTTAGCTTTCGCTAACGATAAAGAAAAAGCAAACTGGAACTGGCAAAATGATATTGCCGATTCGCCCGGGGCATCTATACCTACCTATGCGGTACGAAGTCTCGATGGAGGAAAAACATGGCAGGCTCCTCAAAAACTCCATGATGAATGGACCGGTGCAAACCGGGATATCATTGAGACAAAGGATGGTAATATTATCATAAGTTCAATGATGATGAGGCATAATCCCGGCCATCATACAGTAGTAACTTATACTTCCAAAACGAACGGGCTTAATTGGATTCGTTCTAATGTTATTGATTTGGGAGGCGTAGGCCACCACAGCGGAGTAACTGAAGCAACTATTGAGCAGCTTGGTGATGGTCGCATCTGGATGTTGATGCGTACCAATTGGGGAGTGTTTTGGGAGGCTTACTCAGACAATGAAGGACTGATCTGGAAAAATTTTAAACCAACAAAAATTGATGCGAGTTCGGCTCCAGGATTACTTCAAAGACTCAAAAGCGGTCGCATTTTTCTTATATGGAATCGTGTTAACCCGGAAGGTCAAAGCAGTTATCGCATGAGTGGTGGAGATGGTATATCCTCTGAAGTTGCTCATAGTAATAACAGGGAAGAATTATCGGTGATGCTTTCTGACGATGATGGTAAGACCTGGACTAAACCGGTAGTTATAGCAAGGGTAACAGAAAAAAGTAAAATAAAGAATTTGGCATATCCTCGTGTGTTTGAAGCAAGACCTGGGGAAATATGGATAACCACTACTTATGCAGCATTTGGCGGAGAACTCAGTATGAAATTGTATGAAGAAGATTTTTTAAACTAAAACAGTATATATGAATAAACGAATTAAAAAAAATGACTTAAAAATTAATCAGGAGGAAGATATGTTAAGTCCGGAAGAAAAACCCGGAAAGTCGCGCAGAAACTTCCTTAGAAATGGTCTCTTGTTGACTTCGGGAATCCTGGGATCATCTGTTGCTTTAGGACAGATCAATGATTTGAGAAATTCTACCGAAAGTGATGATCCGCTAAAATGCATTGACTATGGCAGGTCCTTTTTTTGTAATACTGCGGCATTTAATTCCGTAAGAATGTGGATTGAAAGCAGGACCATAATTACAAATATCAAATCTGGCGAAAGCACCATATATTACCAGGGAGCTTCCTGCAAGAGTGAGAATACCTTCGGTGAAAAGGACTTGTTCTATAAAGACAATTATGATTTCCTTCCTATTTTTGGAGAAGGTAAAGTCCTGGTATTCAGACGTCATGCAAATAAGCAAGG
>CAZFGP010000132.1:0-12306 GCA_964518685.1 uncultured Terrimonas sp. | reverse complement strand
TATAGGAAAGCCTGGTTTCAATATTTTTCTGATGCCTGCCGACGGCAAAGCGAAGTCCAAGATTACCGGCAGGACCAAGGGAGCTTTCATTTACCGTAGTATGCCGGCCAGTATATGCATCGTACCCGTCAAGCACGTACCGTCCGTATTGATAGGCAAACCCTCCGCCAATGAAGACCCCGAATCGCTTTGTCGTTTGTTTGGAAGCGCCCGCGCCTATGTTCAGATTCACCATCGCCGGTATGTTGATCACATACGTGAATATACTTTCCATGTCAAGGCCGGGTGATGAATTAAAGTCGGCGTAGTCGCTTATTGCAAAACCAATGCTGAAGGGGATACCCGCCGATACGGACAGGTCGCCGTTTTCGAAACAGTTGATTCGCGGGGCGTAAGTGAGCACCGTAGGTATAGCCGGCTCGATACCGGAACTGAAATTGATAAACACGCCGGTACCTGCGCCGTGCATAAATTTCTGCGAAAAGGAAGTTTGTACAAGCAGGCAAAAAAGAATAGATAGCTTTAGTCTGTTTACCATAGCTTTTTATAGGTTATTTATTTTTGGGAGGATCAATAATAACGTTCATTATCGTATTAAAGTTTAACGAATTAATACGTTTTCTGTTATTTAACCTTCGGCACTTTTTTGCCAATGATCACTCCTTGTCATTCAGGCGGGCCAACTCCGGGTTGGCAATGCGGTTGCTACCGTTGTTGCAATGATACTCACTTTTAATACGGTTGCCGGCGGCATCGCGGGTTATCAGTAAACCGCAGCTGCCGGAGGGGATCTCCTGAGCAGTTACCTGCAGGGAGAAAAGAAGGAGCAGGGGAATTAATATTTTAAATGTCATGATTTAAAAATTATTGATAAATAATAGTAAATTTTGTTTGGATCAGCGTATCTAAAGTGAGTGTATACTTTTTTAAAACATTGTTTTTTATATAAATGGAATCACATCCATAGAAAATTAAACCTTCATTAAATTTATTAATGTCTACCAGGTAGATTTCAAGAGGGAGAGCATTGCTTACCTTCCTTTCAATGCAACTTTGAAATGGCTTATAGTTAATCTCATTTTTCTTCGTTATGGTATAACCATTACCAACCAACATACATTTTCCTTCGCTAATAAAAAGTGTAGCAGTAACCAAATCGTATTCAGTCTCATTTTTTATGCTTATCTGATGGTGACAATCATCTTTTTTGCATGTTGAGGCAGAAACAATGATAAAAATTGTTAAAAAGAAAATATAATTCATATAATATTTATTCTTCATTGTATCAAAAATTATTGGAATTATAAAGCTCCACCCAAACAGTACCTCCTAAAGAAAAAAGCAACCAGCCCCCTGCTATACGTAGTCTCCTGACTACGTATTTTCTATGTTCTCCGGGGACTATGTCCCGAAAATCATACCTGCAAAAGCAACTCCATTACTATGCCGGAACCCAGCCTCCCCGCCTGTGCCCCCCCATCAAACCGCCGGCTTATTTCGCTCTTATGATCTTCTTATTGATAATAACCCCGTTGGTATGGATCAAAATGAAATAAGTGCCGGACGGCTGCTTTGATAAGTCAAATTCCAGCCGTGTACCACTGCCTTTTATCCGCTGAACCACTTTGCCGTTTACATCCAGCACCTGTATGGTAGCGTTATCTATGGCTTTGCTGAAAGTGATATAAAATTTACCCGTTGTGGGGTTGGGGTATAACGCATCCACTTCTTCAAAACCTGCGCTTGCAGCTTCCTGCTGTTTAGCCTGCCCGACTTCGCCATTCAGGCGGGCCAACTCCGGGTTGGCAATGCGATTGCTGCCGTTGTTGCAATAGTACTCTCTTTTAATACGATTGCCGGCGGCATCGTAGGTCATTAACAGTCCGCAACTACCGGAGGGAATTTCCTGAGCGAAGGATTGGGCTGAAGATATTAAAAATATCGCTATCAGAAATCTGATTTTCATATAAATCATTTTTATGGATATATTATTGTATAGTTCATATTCTTTAAGTCTTCTTGACTTAAATCGTATCGTTTTAATATTTTATAGCCCGACCTGATCTCCTGCCAGGTGTATTTGGCAATCGTATCCGCATGAAAAATAAAAACAGATAAGGTGTCTCTCGGTAATTGATCAAACAACTCTGACCAGTTCTTTATATTATAATCGTAAGGGGCCTTTTCACCTTTAGGGATTCCCCCAAGTTTATTCTGCTCATCAGGAATTGCAGTATCAGGATACCGTTGACTTCTTAGGGTCATAATAAGATGGCTACTTTGATTTTCCACCCAAAAGCTTTTTGCAGATCTGGCGAAAAAAGGTTTTTCACATGATATCGTACCTAATAAGATGGCAGAACAAGCAAGAAGTATCTTTTTCATTTTTTTTATTTTATTGAACTAATAACCACCAGGCAAATTCGGGTTGCGGCAGCGAAATTAACCAATACCAGTTTGGATTATACCTAGTCGGGTTAAAATCAAAATCCCATGCAGTACCTCCACGTTCAGAACTAAGCACATCAGGATCATGACGTTGAAAATACCGCAGAGCCATTTGATTTGCATTGGTCTCGTACCACTCAAGATCGTGGTCATTCCATCCTATTGCATCAAAGCCGCTACCAATTAAACTTCTAATACCTATGCTTCCAATATAAAACGGTCCTAAAACTTCACTTTGCAAAGTATGTCCATATTCATGTCTAAACATCTGATCCCTACGAGGGTCTGCCGTCAAATTTCTGCTGTTGATGTATGAACCCAGCGTTAACCCCCATCTATCATCTGAATCATGTGTATTTGAATTTACCAGGGTAGCTCCTCCATAGAATTCAACATTATCAATTTCTCCTGTCATATTTCTGACATGTGAATAAAGATTGCCGAATTCCATTTGAGGTGCCTGCCAGGTCAACCTGGAAAATATTTGCCATGCTTGCCCAAATCCATTTCTGTTGGGATCTGTTACGAATCGACCAGCATCTATCCAGAAGGCATTATTGGTTTTCGAACCACTTCTAGTAGGATCAAACTGCCGCCAGGCACTATTAAAGTGGTCGCTACCCCAGTTCCAAAATTCAAATCCGCCTTTTGTAAATCCTGTCCTGAAAAAGTCATATACCAATGTAAATATGGTTTTCAAAAAGAAATCACCGCTCGGATCGTTATACCTGAGAGGGTTATTCATGGCATAAGTGTACCTGTTAAAGTTCATCGGATCATCCGGCTTTTGCACAAAATTATCCGGGCTCAGCATTCTTCCCACTATCGCATCATACAACCTCGCATTCATATTTATTAAACTGAACTCCTTCAGATGCTCATGCCCGGTATAGCCACGGTTCAACAATAAAGCAGGATCTGAACCGATAGCATATAAGGTAAGGTTAGCGGGATTTCTCATCCTGCCCCAGGCATCGTAGCTGTATTCGGCCTGCAGGGCTTTGCCGGCATTGGTGATATGGGTAATACTACCGAGATGATCGCGGTTAATATACAACAAACGGCTGGTTCCATTATTGTTTTCAAGCGCTACCGTGGCGGTATAAGGCGAACCATCGAGATAGAATATGGTTTTGGTATTGCTGCCCTGTACTGTTTTTTCATATTGTCCGCCGTTAAAATAATAACGCGTGTAAGTAGTGCTGCCGGAGGTCTTAAACACTTGTTTTATCCGTTTATAATCTTCATCATAAGTAAAATCGAGTGTATAATTTCCTTCCAACAATTGCTTCGGGCGGGCAAAGGAGGTATAGGTTACCTGCTGCAGGGCGGTGGGTACCGTATTCCCGGATGTTACGGTTACGCTACTCATGGCATAAGGCTTTCCGCTGGTATTATACTTATAGGTACCTACATCTGACTTGGTTGTTATATTGCCCGTTGCATTGTTATACGTAATTGTTTTTGTGGCGCCAGAGGTACCATAGCTCAGCAGCCGGTCTAAATTATCGTAAGTGAAGTTCTCCACTAAACTTCTTGTTTCATCCTTTCGGGAGGTGATATGACCTTTCAGGTTATTTACCGTATAGGTGATATTTTGCACCGCGGTGCTACCATTCATGCTTTTAATACCGGTGAGCAACCCGTAAGTATTAAAGGTATAGGTTTGTAACAGTCCGTTACCCAGTGTTGCCTCTTGCACCTGACCGAAAACCGTCATTTTATTAATGGTTTTTAATGCTACATTATTCACATCCGTGAGTTTGTTGAGATACCCGTAAGTATTATACAAATAGTTGATGGTATAAGCCATCGGTGAATGTACGGTTTTGGTAAGCCTGCCGTTGGTATAGGTATAATCCACCTGGTAGGTTTCTGACCCTGCTGTTTCAATTGTTTTGGTTACTCTGCCCAGGGCATCATAAGTGAAGGATTTGGAAGAGCCGTTATTATTGGTGATGGTAGCCAGCCTGCCATCGGTATTATAGGCGTATGTACTGGTGATCTCCACCGCTGTTTTTGTAAGGAGGCGATTATAGGAATCGTAAGTTGAATTAACCGATTTTCCATTGGCATCGGTGATCTTATTACGGTTGCCCGCCGCGTCATAGGTATAACTTATCGTTCCCGCGCTGGGGTCGGTAATCTGGGTTTGCCTGCCGAAGGCATCGTAGCTAAAAGAGGTGGTGGCGCCCCCGGGGGCGGTAATGGAAGACAGCTGACCGTCAGGTTTATAGATATAGTTTATTGTTCCGGCAGTATTTGTTAGCGAAGTAAGTAGACCCGTGGCATCCGTTGTTTTGGTGGTTGCCACACCGTTTTTTGATTGGGTAACGCTTCCCCCGCTATAAGAAAGGGTAGTAATGGCTCCTGCAGCTTCTGTGATGCCGGTAATTCTGTCGTAAACATCAAAAGTGCTCACATTCCACAGGGGCGACCCCGTTTTGTATGGCAGGGAAGTCTTTATCATTCTTCCCTGGGCATCATACACGTGATCCGTTGATACATCCGCCCCATCAAAGCCTGCTACACTGTTTCTTACCTTTCTGTTCAGGGCGTCATAGTGTATCCGGGTGGAGGGCTTTCCGGTAAATTCCTCTTTCATGCTATACAACCGGTCACTACCGGCAGCCTGCCATTCGTATGTTATATTTTTAACTGTACCGTTGGGGTTGGTGGCTTTTTTCAACCGCTGCCATCCATCATATTCATACGTAGTAGTATTGTTCTTAAAATCCTTTTCTGAGGTGAGGGTAGCGGTGGCGCCGGCATAAACATAGTCTGTAGCCTGAGACAGGGGGTTTATTTTCTTTGTCATAAACCTGCCCGCGGCATCGTACTGGTATTGGGTAGTGAGCCAGGCGGTGGCGCTGTATGGTTTTGATTTTTCCTGGGTCAGGTTGCCAAAAGTATCGTACAAATATTCTTCCGATGAAACGATATTGGTATTATAATAACCGGTTTTGGTAAGCGGCACGTACCGCTGCGTATTGTAGGTATATACCTCCTTTAGTGTAACCGAAGAACCCCCTCTCTCTTTTACCACGCTTTTGGTGGTTATCACGCCCAACACGTAAGGCGCGCCCGTACTGTAGGTAAGGGTATTATCCGTGGTTGTTTTGAGTCCTCCTCCATAGTCGTTTATTTCCTTAGTAATATATCCATAGCTGTCATAGTCATAGTTATTGGTAAGCGTTGTGCCTTTCAGCAGGTCATTGACTATCTTTTTTGTTACCCATACTTTTGCTATCCGGTTAGATGCTATGGAGAAGTTGTAGGTATAGTTCACTGTTGCAGCGGGTGATTCTTCTTTGGTCAGAATCCCATAGCGCAGCGGGTCGTAGGTCTGCATAATAGTTTGCCCCTTTAGCTCATTGGTAGTATATACTTTCTCAAAACCGGTAAAACCTAATCCCTGCAGGTGTACCATAGCATTGCTATAGCGATGACTGGTACCGCCGATCTGAACATCTTTCAGCCACTGCTCCTTTTGGGTCACTACCGCTATGGGACCCTGGTAGTTCAGGTAAGGAAATGTTGCGCCGTATCCCTGGGTGTACCAGTCACTGCTGTTGCCATACTGGCTGATGCCTTCGTTGATGAGCCGGTAATCAGTTTTTGAAATCACTCCCAGGCTGTTGATCACCCCGGTAGCCAGCCTTTGGGTACCATCATTTCGGGTAAAAGCCAGCTTGTCCATCTGGCCGTTGTTGAGGCTCAGTAACTGGCTGTGGTAGTTTTCCCCGCCAACATGAGACGGCACCACATAATTGCCACCCGAAACATAGGCATAGGCGACATAGCTGCTGCTGATCGTCCCGTTATTAACAAGGTACGCTTTGATATTGCCGTTCAGGTTAGAAATTACATCGGTCGTATTATCCCGGTTCACATCCTGCAGGATGATCTTTTCATACTGCTCCAGGTTTTTGAAAGTAATGGTCTTTTTATCCAGGCTCCCGTTTCCTTTACTATACCAGGCGTTCCAGGTGTCTCCGTTGTTTACATATTCCGTGCGCGTTACCGTAACGGTGGCGCCATGAATGGGGCAGGTATATTCCCAGTTGCCGGTGCTATAATTGTACTGATAATTCAGGTAGCTGCTACATTCATAGCAATAATTAGACTGCGGCATATACACATAGCATACACTGCAGGAGCCATATTCGTAAGTGCCTTCATGCCCGTTGCTGCAATATCGCGGGGCATATACCGGCAGGGTAACATAGGTGTAATAGTAATACGATTCGCGGGGAGAAATCAGTATGTCCGGCAGTCCATCGCCATTCAGGTCGCCAATGGCCAGTTGCCGGTATTTTACATCAGCTTTTTTCAGGTTGCTGTTGCTGATCATGAGCCGTCTTGTATACGTAGTGCCTGAGATGTCAAAAGTATATACATCCGTTCCGTTATCATGTATGTGCATGATATCTGTTTTCCCGTCTCCATCAACATCCACCGGAAAAAGAATATCGTCATTCACCCCGCTTGTTACGGCATAGTCAATTTTAAAATTCAGCCCGGTGCTTTCATGCCGCTTTACACCCGATTCCAGGTCGAAAATATAGGTCTTGGAAACATATTCTGTTTTTCCCAACGGGTTATGACAGGATACCGCCAGTATTTCCATTTTACCATCGCCGTTAAAATCGCCGGAGTAAAAATATTTAGGATGCACACTTTTTGTGCTGTACCATTCCAGCAGGTTGCCCAAGTCGAAAGAGTAGGTAT
Organism: uncultured Terrimonas sp.; assembly: GCA_964518685.1. Taxonomy (GTDB): domain Bacteria; phylum Bacteroidota; class Bacteroidia; order Chitinophagales; family Chitinophagaceae; genus Agriterribacter. The sequence continues at coordinate 5,127 of CAZFGP010000132.1, read as the reverse complement.
TGGTAAGCGCTAACCCGGAATAAAGGTTAGCCTTATACACCCGGAACTCCACCCTGTCGAAATTACCGTTTTTAAAATTATTGATCTTAATGAGTTCTTCTCCGGGCTTGCCGTCAATATCTGTAGAAAACATGTTTACGAAACCTGTTCCCGTCAGGATGGACACCGCAGGATCTGCCATTGTACCCTGCAACCCCTGGTACACCAGCAACGCTTGGTTCGTTGCAAAAAGATTGATGTATTCTTTTTTTGAGTGATTAAATAAGTTGCCGGGAATAAACTCTTCATAGTAGGGATTCAGATTGGGATAAGAGATCAGTCCGTCATTATCCGTGCCGTAATCAAATTTCCCTTTGGATACTTTTAGATTTGGCACGGTAATATTAGAAAACCATTCTATTAACTGCGTTGTTGTTTTAACCAACTGCGCCGTCGTGGAGCCATCGCCATAATAAAACTGCAATGGGTTAAGACTGCCGGCAGAGCTGCTGCAATCTATTTTCTGGAGCAAAGCGGTATTGTTGGCATACTGGTAAGTAAAAGAATAGGTACGCAGCGCAGTGCCTGCTGATTTGCACACTATAGTGCTCAAGAGCCAGTCTTTTACAAAAGTCTTCCCGGCGCTGTACACCGTATTCACATCCGTGCGGGTGGAATAGGTAAATTCAACCGAAGCATAATGAGATGAGGTTGCCGTTCCCCCATATTCGATCCTGGCAATATAATACTGGCCGTTCCGCAGGGTGTAGGTATAGGCAACACGGTTGCCATGCAGGTCTTCCATCCTTGTGAGGGGGTAATACAACTGTTGTACCGAATTGGATTCATAGCCGTAAATGGCGGTAACACCGTTGGGGTAAGATATGTTGAAGTATTTTATAGTATTGCCGCTAAGGCTGGCAACCGCTTTTATATTGCCCTGCTCCGACTGGTATTCGATCTGCGTGCTGTTTTCCGACAGCTTTACCAGCTTCATACCATCAAGGGTAAACTGCCCGGTTTTACTGAGTTTAAGCGGCTCCGTTTTTGTGTTATAATAAATATTAGCGCTGACCTCGCCAATCATGGACAGCCCGCTTAAAGCCCAGCCAAAGCCCATATAGCCGGGCCCTCCCTGGCTGGAATAAACCATACCGACGTTAACGGGTAATGCAGAGCGCCCGGGAGCAAGTTGTATAGGCACGGTATAGGTTAACCCGCCCGTGGCAGATACACTCTCCTGTATGGGTATTTCCCCCACATTTTTGTTCCTGTCGGGCTCAAAGGAGGTAGGGATATGCGGCTGGATAGCCATTATACCCATTTGTCCCGCCGGTGGCGCTGCAGCCTCCCGGGTCTTACCCGGATCATAGGCGGTGGTTATTACCGGAATATACCGTGGGGCGGTATCATACTGAAAATAATAGTAGTTGGTATCCACCGGGATCCCCGGAATAACCGTGTCTTTCCGAACAGCAGGATCCTTTGGAACAAGCATGTCTTTTGATTGCGCGGCGGCAGAAGAAAAGACCACAAAAGCCACGGCCAGGGAGAAAAACTGTTTCCGGTGCTTCATATATAGCATAGCAGGGAGTTTAAGTGGTTATAATAGGCTGTTAACATAAAATTAACAACAAGAGATCAAATATGCAAGAGAAAAGAGAGATTATTTTTTAAGTGTGCGGTTTCGCAAAAGGGAGTTGGCGTTTCAGGAAAAAGAGGAGCTGTAAAATTTATTTTTCATACCTGCCGAGACGTGAAGCAAAGAGGCAACGTGGTAGTAAAGTAAGCCAACGACTAACCCCGTCTTGTAAGACAGTTTCAGACTTGTTTCGCCTTAGCACCCTGCCAGTATTGCGGCAGCAGCTCGTGGATGTTGGCAGAGGTATAAAGGTGCATCTTTTCCAATACGTCCTTTAGCCATTCGTATGGATTGATGTTATGAAGGCGGCGGGTAGAAAATAAAGAATACACCATAGCTGCTCTTTGGGCTGCATCATGACTACCGGCAAACAAATAGTTTTTCCTGCCGATGGCTACCGGACGAATCGCATCTTCTACCGGATTATTATCTATTTGCAAAATAGCGTCTGTGGTATAAAGAGATAACGTCTTCCACCGTGCTAAACAATAGCCGATGGCGTTGCCGATAACGCTGGATGGCCTTACTTTCGGATGTTCCTCCTTCATCCACTTCTCTAATTCTTCAAGGACAGGCACCGCTTCTTTTTGACGCAGTTCAAGCAATACTTCACCAGATAGTCCACGGTCTTTTATACGCCGTTCCGTTTCATAAAGTTTCTGAAAGAGACTCAATGCATGATGCGCTCTGGCGGCATCATTTTTCTGTGCATCCACAAACTTGCGTCTGGCGTGTGCCCCCGCATAAGGCGGGACAGGCATACAGTTTAATACCGTTATACCGGGCCGCTTTTCAAAGTCTTCGTAAACGTTGTATCCATCGGCCTGTAAATAGCCCTGATAGTTTTTTAATATATCATCCGGGCCTTCGCGCCCCCTCCCTACACGGTAATCGAACAATACCATCTTGTCTTTACTGTTATGATAAACCCAGTAATACCCCTGATGGGTAGTTCCTTTTTTGGTTTCATCCCCGCCTGAATGACGCAGTCGGGCAGGCAATACCTTTATTTTGGTTTCATCTGCATGAAGGTATCCACTTTCCAAAACCACCTTTTTATGAGCTTCATACAGAGATAGTAAACTATCAAGCGTTCTTGCCGCTACACTGTTCATGGTAGATTGTGCTATTTCAACACCGGCTCTTTTAAAGCGTTGCATCTGGCGGTAAAGGGGCAGGTGGTCGCAATACTTATCTACCATAATCTGTGCCAGCAGGCTTTCGCCAAACATACATTTCTCCATAAACCGGGCAGGGAGCGAAGCGGTTATAACAGTGTCGCTGACTTCATTAACCGGCACTACATATTTAGGGCGACGGTATTGCTTTACATATAATTCTCCCGGAATAAGGTCAAGTATTTCCGTTACTTCTTCTCCTGTCTTTTTAAGCCCGCTTACATCTGTATCGGGCTGCAGTATAATCGTTTCGCGGCGCAGGTGCTCGGGCAGTGCCATACGGCCCGGGTGCGGTTTACCAGTGGTAACTTCCGTTTTGGTACGAATGTATTTTATCTCTTTTACCTCTGTTATCTGGCAGGTGCCGATGGTGTCAACCTCCAGGCCAAGGGATAACTGAACGCCTTCTTTGTTTAATAAATTTTCCGGGTCTGCTGCTTCAAAACGTTCATGCCTGCTGCCAAAAACCATCTTTTCTAACCCGGCTATCTGATGCTTCAATACTTCTATCTGATAGCGGAGTTCATCCGTTATTTTAAGTTGTTGTTCGTAGAGTATTTTATAGTCAACCGGTGTTTGCATTGATAGCTCAAAGATAAACCGGCAAAGCCATTGAAAGAACAGCTATGGGTAAGTTGTGGGTAAGTGGTACCTGAAAACTGATTTTTAAAAATTGCTCCCAAAAATGTGGATAACCGCACGGTTTTCTTAAAATCAGGCTACTCTTTTATAGCGTTTTCTGAACTGTACTTTCTGTAGCGATACGCCCTGCAAAATAAATTGCAACTGCTGGGCGCTGACAGTGATGGAGGATGATTCATCATGGCTCCGGGGTAGTTCAAAAGTTCCTTTTTCTAATCTTTTGTAATATACACTTATGCCATCACCCTCCCACAAAAGCAGTTTTACCTGGTTGCGTTTTTTATTGATAAAAATAAAGACAGAGCCATCCAGTGCGTCCATTTTTAATGCAGAGGTGATGATGCCGCATAAGCTGTCAAAGCCTTTGCGCATATCGGTTGGCTGACGGCAAAAATAGTATTGGCGTGATGCAGATAAGTGAAGCATAATTAATGGAGGAGCGCTTTTACATAATCGGCGCTTACCGGTTCATGAAAAAACAGGTGAATATTATTGGGGAAACGAATTTCTAAAGAACAGGAAGAATCTGATTTTTCTATTTCTAATTTTACAAAACCGGATTTATCCTTAGTAGCCGGATTCTGTTGCCGGTACCGCCTATACCAATAATAAAATGAATGAAGTTTTAGTGATTCTTTTTCGCAGAAGGATTTTTGAGACAGGCCACTTTGGTGCCAGCGCTCAATCATCTCAAACATTTGCTGACGGATTTCTAAGTTACTCGGCATGATATTTTGTTTTATTCATGCAAAACTATTGACTGAAAACTTCGAAGACAAGATGGGGTTGGTCGGTTGCTTACTTCCCTATGTCCTTTCATTTATGTAAACGGGCAAAATGACGAAACCCATATCCGGAAAGTGAATTTCGGCGTTGCCGCAGGGGTAAATTATACTACATCTCCGGCACTTTCTTACCCCCTGTCTGATTATGAATATCTTAAGAGTATATATGCTCCCGGGTTTGCCGGCAAGCTCTTTATGGAATACCATCCCACTGCCACAATTTCATTGCAACCCGAGGCCGGCTATGTTTATTATCATCAAAAACAGGTATATAGCACCTCTCCGGATTACTCCTCCGCGATAATCAGGAGGTTGCACAACGTAAAGATAACAGTCGTTACAGCGGGTAATATGTTTAAATATGCTACAAAGCATATCACCGTTTTAACCGGGCCTCAATTGGATTTTACGCTTAGTGCAGCTATTAAAGAACATTCCCGCATCATAGGCAGCATAGGCCCGGTGGAGCGGGATAGCAAGATAGATATGAAAGAAGAGAAGAAGATCATTATAACACCCGTATTTAATTGGGTTTTCGGACTGGAGCATAAGATAGCCGATAAGGTTCTTATTCAGGCCAACTATCAACTCGGCTTAGGCAATTATACCAACCCCTATATTGTTTTTCAGATCGGTAAAACAAGCGGGTTTTATTTAGGAGGAGTATACCGCTTTTAAGGATTTGGGGGTATATGATGGCTTTCATCTAATATTAACCCCGGAGGCCGGCAAGCGACCGTCATCACGGCCGGTAAGTTATATGGACTTGCTTGTGATTAAAACAGGCCATTTATATGCTATTTAATTATTATTTCGTTTAACTGACTATAAGAACGCTTTATTCGCTTTTACAACCACCTGCCAGTCATACTGATAATGGGTGATGAAAAGTTTTTCAGCC
>CAZFGP010000131.1:3281-12325 GCA_964518685.1 uncultured Terrimonas sp. | reverse complement strand
CACGATAACCCATTCATTTTCCGCTGCCAATTTTCTACTCAAAACTGTAGCGTCGGTGACGGATTTCTCTTCTATCCCTACCCTGGTAAGGGTGGCGCTGCCCGGATCGTCAAAATAGATCCTGGCGCTATAATTGATTTTCTTTTTCAGAAAATTCAAATTTATTTCAATTGCTCGTCCATCCTTACCCGTCAGGCAACCAGTATACCAATCATTTCCTTTCCTTCTTGCAATCACCCCATATTCACCCGGATAACTTTACCGGGCTTGCTCCAGGAGACATCTTGCAACCGGTTCGGTTTGTTCAGATCTATCACAAAATAGTTATTTTCTAACAGCTTAGCTGGATGATCCGCGATCATCACATAACGCCAGGGCGTAGAGAAGACGCCTTTCTTTTTCACAGCACTGCCAAGCTTTGCAACATCGAAAAGCTATCCCCTCATTGTAACATCTGAAGACGATCATCAATGACGGTTCCTTTGTACTTTTATTCAACAGCGTAATATTGAATCGGTTATAATGGCTCAGGTAGGATGATCTTTCACCGAATAGCAAATCTTTCATCTCTTTGGATTGCTCTTTTTACACTTTCCCTATTTCATAGGGCACCCCACGGAATTCGCCGTTTTTCCATGTTAATCCTAAACGGGAATAATTCAGGTATGCCTGTCAGTTATAGGATATTGAATATTGCGCACGATACCCGCTATCTGTCAAGAAAAGTCTGACTTCTATTTTCTTATCCGGACTCTGAAGTATCAAAGTCGTGTCTTCTTTTGCTAATCCTAAGCTGGAGATCAAAACAAACAAACTGACTAATAAAACCTTTCTCATCTTTTTTTGTGAAAATAATAAATAACAAGCGACATCAGAGGTATGACCAGGAATAGTATTCCATAGTACAACATATGGAAATCCCCTTCCACAAAACACATCAAAATTATAATTGATCCAATGGCTGCAAAGGTTCCCATGATCAGCTTAAAAGCCAGCAGGGAATATTGTTGTGTTAATTTTCTGTTTTTTTCGCTTGAATCCGGATCAGGCATTTTTGAAGTTTCTGAATAAATCCCCGAGAGGCGCAACCAACCCGCAGTCTCGGGACTGTTTTTCCCCGACCATTCAATCACCAGTAAGATCACCGCCGGAACCGCAAAACCGTTAAAAGCATTTACGAGGTCTTTGTGATTTTGAATGAAATCCCAGGGCAGAAGATCCATTCTCAGGACAAAAGCAATAAGATACGTAATGATCAGCGTCAGCCATACCGACTTTGCCGTTAATTTTTTAGAAAAAAGGCCCCATAAAGAAGGGATAAACAGAGGTGGAATGATGGCCGTGAGTACCCATACGGTAGCGTTTTCCGCGCCTCCGATACGGGGGATCAAAACCGCAATCACGATGATAAAAATTCCGAACAAATAGGTGAACGTACGCCCCACGCTGATCAGGGTTTTCTCGGAAGATCCGGGACGAAAAGTACGGAAGAAATCATATGTTATCACGTTTGCAAAAACATTCAGGGTTCCGGAAACGGTACTCAGGGTAGCCGAGATCATGGCTGCCAGCAAAAGCCCTATGGTACCGGCGCCCAATACGTGCTGCCCCATCAACATATATGACTGTTCGGGATTTGCGCCCGGATCATAAATCCGGTAAGCCATAGATGGGATCAACCAGATAACGGGGGTTATTAAATATAAGATTCCCACTAAGTAAGAATTCTTTTTTGCATCTTTTCCGGTAGGAGTACTGATGTATCGCTGAACATATTGCCAGTCCCCACCTATCACAAAAAAGTTAAGACAGCACCATAAAATCATCCAGCCCCAGGTGTACCGGTCATTGAACATTGAAAAATAATGTTCCGGCGCCTGCGTGAACAGATGGTCAATTCCTCCTATTGCCTGTAAAGAAAGCGGAACCATGATCAGCACAAGCGCCGTCAACACTGCAAACTGAACCGCATCCGTCATCAGAACGGCAATAAATCCCCCGGCGGCAGTATAGATCAGCGTAATAATTCCCAAAACAGGAATGGCGTAATACACAGCCAGGTGCCCTGTAGCAGGATCACAAAAAAAGTTATCCGCAGGAAGGGGTATCAGAGAAACCGTAAGAATTGAAATCGCATACAAAGAAATACCCACGTGCACTCCTCTCCCGATCAAGCCAATAACCGTATAAAACTTAACCAGGGATTTATCAAACCGGATACTCAGGTATTCGGCGGGGGAATCAATCCTCATCCTTGCCCAGCGGGCGGATATAAATTTTCCTACCAGCAGGGAAGAAATCCCCACGGTCAGATTAATTGTAATAGCCACCAGTCCGGAACTAAAAGCCAGTCCGCCCCACACCACAAAAGTTCCTGCTGAAAATAAGGTCATGTAAGTGGAAAGTCCGGACAACCACCAGGAAGAGCGCCGTCCGGCTATAAACAAATCCTTAGAATTTTTGATCCGTTTAGAAAGCGTCCAGCCCAAAAGAACCAGTCCGATGAAATAGAGGAGTATTATGCAATAGTCAATGGTCGTCATTGAAGATATTTCAATTAATTGGGCATAGTCTGAATCGCATCATTATAGGGCCGCTATTTTTGTAGTATAAAAATAAGGGTTATGAGGGAGATATTTTTATTTCAAAATATTATCTCCCTTTACAACCGAGTTTGTTGTTGCGACTAAGTTCCGGAAGAACATAATAGGCTTGGAGTCTCAGACATCCGAAAAGCAACGTTGCTGAAATCGTGTTGGGTTAACCTTTCTCCAAAATTACCAGTCATCAACGTCAACCTACCTGGAGGAAACCTGTAGCGTCTTTCTATCCTGCCAGTAATCTTAAATTCTCAATGTGAGTAAAATGCTTTAGGTTCAATGTGTCCAAAGTTAAATTGTTCACTATTGCAGTTGCCGCAATAAACAAATCTGGTTTATCAATCGTCTTCCTTTTAATCTTAAGCTGAGCGACAATAGACGCCGCCTGCCTCGCAGCTTTACTATCAAAATTCAATATAAAAAATCTCGCTAACATTGCTGCCGTTGTTGGTGTTGCGCGTAGATTTGTGCCGTGGCATCACCAACAACGTTTACTCCAAACGTTATATTAATTTAGCCCTACCTAACCTCCCGTTGTTGGTGATGTCTACTCACTTTGCCTGCTCACAAACACCAACAACGGCGTTCCGCGGAACACCAACGAGTAAAAAATTATAAAAAACGAAGGCGCTACTTGATGATTATAAATGGGTATTAAACAATACGAAAAGTAATTCCGTGAATAGATAGGGAGAGCTACCAAGAGGAGAGATCAACATGACCTAGTGTGATGTCATGCATTAATTGACGGATAAAGTTTCTTTAGTTTTATTCTTGCCTCCTCATTTTTGAATTGCCAATCAATCACTGCCTTCTTATTATTGCGATGATTTTGCCATGCTTGTGCTTCTTCTTTCATTATTTCTATGTCGTCTATCCTCCTGTTTAGGCATTGCCCCATGAGAACATGTAGTTCTATTTCAGCCATATTCAGCCAACTGCCATGTTTTGGAGTATAGATAAATTCAAACCTATCCCAAATTCGTTTCGCCTCCTCTGGTTTAAAAGCTTCATACAGTGCGGATGGCTTATGCGTTCCATAGTTATCCATTACCAATCTTATTTTTTTAGCATTCGGATAATATTCGTCTGCTATTGTTTTAATGAACGATGCCCAATCGGTTTTCGTTTTTTGTTTTGTAACCTCTACAAATCGTTTCCCTGCCAATGGCTCATTGGCCAAAAAAATATTAGTAACACCACATCGCTCATATTCGTAATCTTCCTTTTTTTCCGAGCCCCGCTTTATTTTAATTGGCATCCGGGTTTCTTTTATTAGCTGCTTTGGCGATTCGTCCATGCATACTACCGGATAATCCTCATCGTAAGCATCCTTATACACATCTAAAACTTGTTCCATGTGTGCCACAAAATCGCTGTTCTCCAAAGGCGCAATGATCCAGCCTTTTACTTTCCAGGGTTTAAGTTCGTTTTTTTTAGAACACGTCTTACCGTCTCGTATGAAATTTCGTCAACATATTCCAATTCAACCATCTTATCTGCAAGTAGCCGCAGCGACCATCTTGTAAATCCCTTAGGCGCTTTACTACAGCTAAGAGCCACTAAATGTGCTTCAACATCCCCATCTGCTTTACGCTTATATTCTCGTGTCGTTGGTCTGTTCTCCAATGCCGCTTCAAATCCTTCCTCCACAAATCTCTTTTTTACCCGGTCAATCGTACGGGCACCAATTTTAAGAACCCTGGTTACATCCTCATTATTCATTTTCTCCGAAAATTTTCCTTCATCACAGTTTAATAAAATTAAAGAGTGTATTACTTTTTTTGAACTATGTATTCCTCCCTTTGTAATAGAAAGCAATTCCTCTCTTTCGTTTTTAGATAAGGTAACCTTGTACTTTTTCATATTTTTTTAGCACAAGATACAAAATATTATACGTCATAATATGAATGACATGACACTAGGTATACAAAAATTCTTCATTTTACTCTCCCTTCTATACGTATGGCCATTGCTTTTCTAGTAGAATATAAATCTTCAAGATTTCTTGAAAACGTACTTACATCTATAACCAAGCCCTTTATTTTTTCTTCTGCAAAATTACTATCTCCACTATTTCTCAATAGCCAAATATACTCGTAATCCTCTATTCCTTCTCTAAGAAGTTCAAATCGCATAGATGACACTGGCCCACTTATATCTGGCTGTCCTATGTATCTATTCACAAAATCACCGGGATATAAAATAGTGCCCTCACCATTTAGAATATAGCCACCACTGCATTCAAACCCAGAAATATAGGTATTGGCATTTAACCAAGGATTAGGAGTTTGTGACCAGAAATTCACCGCCCAATAAAGAAATCCTTGCATGTGGTAACGAGCTGTAATCCACGGCACCATAACAAGATCTAAAGCTGGTGCATCAATAAAATAATTAGGTTGAGGATAATGTTGATCACACGAAATATACCACGTAATTTCGCCCCCCTTCTCCTGTTCTTTTCTTATAGCCTTTTTTACTTCTTCTTTATTTAATGCGTTTCCATGAATCGAAAAATTATCCACTTTGCCATTTAACACGCCCCATTCAGGATTATCAGTTACTGGTGATTCGGTCGCTAGAAAAGGTACTCCCGGAGCAGCATCATGTACTAAATCAGCCCATTTTCGTGTTTCTTCGTAATCCTGTTTTGAATTAGGCTCATCAATTGGACTGTTAAAAACCAAATTATCGTTCCATCCATTACTTTTAAAATAAGCAGCTACTTGAGATAAATAAGATTTAATTATTTTATTGAAGCCTGCAGTGAACTTTTCTTTTCCAATTTTCTCTCCTAAACTTGATGGGTAAGCATTGAAAAGCACACGATTAGTATTTAGGTTATTCATGAAATATTTATACCTAGCGCCATCAAATTCTACTTTTACCTCTTCTCCATTTAGAGAGATTTCAGGTTGTAATTGGTCATTAAACCAAGGCTCCAATCTATGTTCATACAAGAAATCATAATATGACTGAGTCAGCTTATCAATTTCAGCAGATGTAAATGGTTTATGATAGAATCGGGCTAATTCGCCTCTTGATGCATTCATATAAGTTATAAGATGCCTCTTTTCTGGTAATGAAAAGCCATATACTCTAATTTTTACGTTAAGAATATCAATAGCCTGTTCATTTTGAGTGACAGTTATAGTCCCTCTGTAAGTTCCAGAAGGAGTCTGGTAAGGGATAAATAAATCCACCCAAATAGGTCGGTTTTTCACTATGTCGTATTGCGCCGCCATATTAAATGGTACTTGGATGGGGGCAAGGGCATCTGGCCAATATCCGGTATTTCCAATAGGACTGGATTTGCCCGTCAACATAATATAATGTTCCAAGTAGAATTTAATTTTCTCTTTAGGAATGACCTGATCTTTACCAGCCGTAAAATCGGAAGAAGTTATAAAAAAACCGCCTGGAGCTTTTGCCTTCCGACCTCCTGGAACAGGAACAGTAATTATCACCTGAAAAGGCACATGCTCATTTCCAGCACCAAAAACATTTATCTCTTTACCATGTTGATCCCAAATAATATTGCGGCTTTCAATTCCATTTTCAGGGCGTATTTTTTGCTCCGCTGGAGCCGCCCATACGACAGCATTGACATCAATCAATGCTTTAGAAGACTCAATTGTGTTTGCACCAGTATTTTGAACTTTTTGAGCAAACAGAATTTGATATGGCTGCACAAAAAAGAGTACGCACACTAAAGGGAGTTTTAATATCCAAAGTTTCTTCTTCATATTCTTCATTTAATTTATTTAAAACACAATCAAATACAAATTTGGGTTTGGAAATTGCCCCTCCATAAGTCCGTCCTTTAAAATTGTTTGAGAAACAAAAATCTTTTGATGATTTTCACTTCATTCAACTCCATTTTAACCTTTCTGAAAATTTTGCGAGTAAAGAAAATCAAAATATCTATCCTGTTAATTTAGCATATATTCCTGTTAGTTCATTCCTTTCAGCTTGACAAGTATTCTTCTTTGTATTTCAAAAAATCTTATTTTTTATTTTACTTTTATAGGCTGTTCAGTAGAATGCACTCTACTGCGGATCCAGAGATAAGATTTGACATTCACCTAATTTATCTGGCACCAAAAGTTTTACGCCCTCAATCGTAATAGATATAACACCAACTTTATCTCCAAAATCAGTTCGCCTAACAAGGACCTTATCTCTCAGTTTTAATCCCGAAATTACTGCTCCTTCTATCTTTGGTACATCAAATTTTATTGGTCGCCCAAATTTAAAAAACTCATTATATAATAACGATTTTTCGTAAACATTCTGCAACAGTTTCATTTCCGATACAAGTTCATGGTCTAAGCACCAAGAGAAAAAAATATCATGGCCTCTTAACAATAAATGCCATAATAATTCTTTGTAGCTGCTTTCACTCATTTGTTTTACATTGGAATCAGGTACTTTTGGAGGAACCGTCATATGCCAATGAACAAACGTACTAATGGGAATTCCTGCAGGGGTAGATTCAGCCGCATTACTACCAATCAATAACATATTATAAAACCATCTGTAATCGGAAGTGTAGTTGGGGTACCAGTTATAGGTTGGATACCACGTATAAATCACAGGCATTGCTAACGTAAAACCGGTTTCATTAAATTCATTGTACCACGGCCTGTAAAGCGCCTTTTGATCTTTAATATGTGGTAATTCCGCTTGAAAATATTCAAAATAATCATACCAATAACGGTACCCGTTATTCGGATAGGTAGCATAGTTGGTGATTAGTGCCTTCGGAAATTCATTCAAAATAGGTAATGTATAAGCCCGAAACAACAATTTACTTCGCATAGATCTAAGAACAAATTGAAATGAGGAGAAATCTTCCATATTCGGAAGATTGTTATTACATCTCGTACATTTCTTTGAACTTTCCCACGCATTATTCCATTCTAAAGGCCCATCAATTTCCCAATCACTCACGACTATATCAATAACAGTATTCGCTGATCTGTAGGCACTAGCGGCCTTCTGAAGACGACTTTTAATTATCGGAATTTGCTTTTCTAAAGTGAAAGGGCACCCCAGCTTTTTACCCGCATACGAAGTGTCGAAAAAAGTATCCCCATTCTTACCAATGTGTCCTGTCGAAAGAGAACCGCCATAAAATCCATACAAAAGATTAGAAGCATCAACCACAACTTTTAATCCTAGTTTATGTTGAATCTTCGCTATGCGAATTCCTTCTTTGATACTTGACTCCATTCCATTTCCCTTATTCCAGAATGAAATTACGCCAACACCTCTTTTCGCTAAATCTCCTACAACAAGCTCTGCTTCTTTGTCACTCAGATTACTTAAGTCTCCAATTGAATATTGATAAAGCAATTCTCGCCCAGCTCTCTCATGAGATAGAACAGATAAACTGTCTAACAACAATTTTATATTATTTGGAATACCTTGCGCGTATGAGATATTAAAACCAAACCAAGTCTCAAAAACTAAAGACGCCAAAAGTATTCTCCCTAACATCAATGATGAATATTTAGTTATTTACAATTTTTTATACATATAACCACAAATACTATAATTAAAACTCAATGTGAATAAGTTATCATACATAGAGTATTTAACCTTCTCAATTTAATATTCCTAAATTATTTTTGAGCTCTCGGCTTTTGTAGTTTTACAATTTGTTCAGCAATTTTATCACGGGCCGATAAAATGGCATGGGGTTCGTACGAAATATTCCACCAGTTCGGTGCAACTTCAGACACGATTTTCAGAACCGTCTCCTTTCCAGCTAATTGTTCATACAACTTAAAATACTCATAATCTTCCATGGCATCACGTACGTTCTTCAATCTTATACTTGCAATTGGTCCTTCTATCCCACAAAGTTTTCCAGGATAAATAAGGTATCCTCCCCCGTTAAAATGCGACCCAAAATGACTAAAAGTCGGTAGATACCAAGAGTCTAAAACTTTAGTTGTAACGGACCAATAAAGAATTCCGCTAATTCCATATTGGTAATTCATCCATACCGGGTTCCTATATGCTGCCAACTTTGCGTCCGTATGCCAGTATGGAGAATCATAATACTTTACCTTTTCATATTGGGGGTGATACCCTGGAGCTCTTTGTGATAATGCTGTATAAGACCACACTTCATTACCCCTTGATAAAGCCTCATTAACTGAATCCCGATCGATAAATCCAAATAATGGACACCATATATCTATTGAATTAGTTATTGAGGGCCAGCTCGGATCCTGAGTATAGGGTTGTTCGACTACCAGAATTTTTAATTGTGGAGCCGCAGTCCGAATCAATGCACTCAATTCTCTCACTCTTTGATAGTCTTCTGGGGTATTCGGTTCATCATACATGTAGACATAAGCACGTTTAACCCACTCATTATCGTGTAAGTATTTATAGTAATCTGAATAATATTTTATAGCCCGAATTGAA
>CAZFGP010000131.1:0-3271 GCA_964518685.1 uncultured Terrimonas sp. | reverse complement strand
TGAATCCGTAGATTTTAATTTTTCGCTAGGATTATGGAAGTACCAAATTGGGACATTCGGAATTTCAAAATCGGCTACATTGAAATCCTTGATAAATTTCTTCAGTTTTGCAGTTCTTTGAGGATCTGTCTTCAGGGAGCCATCGGCATTTACCTCCGGTAACAGATAGTTTGGCAATGGTGCATTTAAACGATTTTCCGAATACATTCGACAATACCTTAATTCGATAGAATCATACAGGGCAGAATCCTTTTTAACATCAAAATCTCGCGTTATGCTCTCAATTCTTCCGAAACTATTTCTCATTGTAGCTTTACTGGGCAGGGTGAAGTCCCAAACAGTTAAATTAATCGGAATAGAAATTTGCCTTTCCTCAGAATTATTTTCTAATTCTCCTCCCCATGGATTCGGAAAATGAGTAACAGTGACAGTGAATTTACCCTTATACTCCCCTGCAACTGTGCTTTCCGGAATAAAAACATCCACCCAAATGGGCTGGTTCTGCCCTTTCCATAAATCAAATGGGATCCCATAAATCTCATGGCCTATTGTTTTGATAGGGTCATGCCATTTTTCCCGGATTTGCTTACGGGGTTGGATAGGTTCATTATCAATGGGATTAATGAAGGGTACAAGTGGATCGGGATAAAGACCAGGAGGCAGTTGAGCCCGTGGAGACGAACGCATTATTCGGACATAGTCAGGACGATATAAAGTAATATTATTTTTAGAAATAATCCCATTATCACCTTCTAAATCGGAAACTTCCGCATTTATCACACGAACCGAAGTAGAGGCTCCCCCCGTTACCACTTGAAACGATTCATATTCATTCTTCGCAGCTTTTATAGTTACTTCTTGGTTTCCAAAGATAGGTTCATCTTCCATAATTCTTTCAAGGCTACTTATCGCAGTTAGCTTAATATCCTCATCTGTGTTTTCCTGAGATTTACATCCCAAAAATTGAGTAAAACTTACTATAAAAGCCACTAATAATATTTGAATTTTAATTCTAGGCATTTCAAAAAATTTAAATAATTAACATATATCGAGTTAAATCAAGATAATAATAAATCATGGGAGTCATCATCGAATAATTGAAAACTTCCGATGTATTTCCCGCTTCTCCTTGCCAATTATTGCTTTTATGATAACCTCCGGGGATGCTTCCTTAGTTAACTGAAAAGTTTCCAAAAATAGTCCTTCTTTACTCACTGAAACCTCTTTATTGTTAACTATAATTTTAGTTGCCGGTTCAGTCCAGCCAGAAACTTCAATTCCCCCCCCTTCTGTAATAACTGAACCCTCTACAGGTTTTGTTTGGACATAAACTCTGGGACTTTTATAGAGGTTGAGCTGCTCCTCAACGATCTCTCGTTTAGCATTATAAAAAACTTCTGAGTTATGTGGTCTAGTCCAAAAATTGTTAATCACCTTATTAGCGATTTCTTTTCCTCTTTGCTTAGAATCAATCCAGGAAAATCTGGTTCCAAGTGAGTCTTTTAAACACGCAATCTTTTTCTCAAGCATTACAAAATATTCATAGTCTTGTATCCCATTCCGCATTTGTTCCCATCTAAGAGAATTTAACACGCCATCCTTTATTGGATAAACATGCCAGCCGTCTCCAAGATGTTTTCCCACTTCTTCATACGGATCATCGGTCCATGCATTCCAGCCCCAATGTAAATATCCTGTCGCATCATACTTATAATTCAACCAGTGCATTAATCTACTATCCATCAGTGGCATATCAAGCGTTTTATTTGGAAGTAAACTTGCCTGGAAAATTCCAACCGTATAAAACCACAGTTCTATCTTTTGCTTGTCTAAATATTCTTTGAAAGAAGGATACCAAAAAGTAAAGGCATCTAGCTTAGGGATGGCTATTTCGATATTATCTAATACATCTGTTGTTTCTATAGCATCCATTCTTTTTAAATCTGGCGCATATTTGTGAACATAACTTGCGGCATTGTTATAAGCTTTTGCATTGTGAAGGCTCGGCTCATCCTTGACGTGGAAATAAGTCTTATCGAGCCACCCCCTCTGCCTGAGATGGCTTTCTATAGCCGGAAGAAGTGCAGGTAAAACATTTTCTCCATTCATCACTATCAAAGTGTCATTGTTTGGAACTTTAACCCTGAATTTTGCTGGGACAATCTCAGATCCTCCCCATCCTCCCTCTTTTCCAAACCGAAACAATTCTCCTGTTTCCATAAAATCCATTTTTCCATATTTCCAGAAAATATCAGCTACCTTATCAAAGTTTGTAAAATCGAATTCCAGATTACCTCCTTCATCTTTACTAATTTTAACCGATGAGGCAGGGTTTTGAAATACATTTTGCCTATGTTCCGCCATATTCTCAGCATACTTCCTCAACATTTTAAACCAAGTTTCAGAGTATATTTCATTAATACCATGAAACTTCGAGAATCCCGTTGTACTATACCATTCTGCAATTTTTAAATGGTGCTTATCCGGCAGAGTTAAAGGATAGACCCTGACCATAATCGGAATGCTTGTTTCGCCTTGTTTACAGGTAATAGTTATATCACCCACATATTCTCCTTCATCGGAATCCACCGGTATAAATACTGTAAGCCAGACTGGCAAGTATTTTTTTGATTTCAAATTAAGTCTGTCAGCCTGTTTAAGATAATCTGGATAATTTGCTGGAGCAGGCCGTTCCAATACGTGTTTAGGTTGGTTCGGAGCATCCGTGGACATGGGAATACTACCAACAAAATTCCAATTTAGATGCTCCGAAGGAATAACTTTTCCAGTTATTTCATTTCTTAAACCTCCAATTCTAATTGTAACGTCTGAAATATCCTTAACCGCATGGATAACAAACTGTCCCGAAAGATATTCTTTTCTGATCCCAAACAATTCTACCTTACCCTTATGTTCGGGCATATTATATCCATCCTCGTAAATCCTATTAAGGTCAGTAACACCAAATACTTCAAAATTGGCGTTCTGCCCGAAACAATCGGGAAGGTTACTAAATAAAACCAAGCACAGTGAAACTAAAATAAGGTATAGTGTTTTAGTTACTTTTCGTTTTAACCTCATGTCTTTTATCTATTTTTTGCTATCTATCTCCATCAACTTAATTCTTCCCGGTTTATGACTTATTGCCAATTCAGCACTTAGTTTTCCTTTAAACCAATTCAATTTGACCATATGTAAGTACATTTTTTAAAGCAAACACACTATGTTTTAAGTCAAACCAAGATTAACTAATTAATAGAATGATTTTATT
>CAZFGP010000130.1:0-12347 GCA_964518685.1 uncultured Terrimonas sp. | reverse complement strand
ACGAGGGGGAAGGGGAGTAAGAATAAGTTGCTCTCCCTTCTCTACTCTACTGAGCCACTAATTGAGCCACATATTAAGTTTTATGCCTGTGCGGTAGGGCCTCCGAAATTAAGGGGAATTTGTATTTCTTCGATATCCTGAATGGGGCCGTTGGCTGCTTCAAAACGTTTAACATTATCCATCAGGGCCTTCATGAAGCGTTTGGCATGTTGGGGAGTAAGTACAATTCTTGATTTTACCTTGCTCTTAGGTGTACCGGGCATTACATTGACAAAATCTACTACAAATTCGGCATGACTATGGGTAATGATTGCAAGATTAGCATAGATACCTTCGGCTATTTCTTCAGAGATTTCAATATTGAGTTGATTGGGTTGTTGTTCCGCCATGATAAGTATTTGTACAAATGTAGGTAAGATTTGAGATTCGGGATTAACGAATGAGGTATTTATTGACGACGGATTTTGGTACCGAAGGGGTACAGATAGTCTCCAACTTCTTTTTGCGGAACCCGGTGACTGAAGACCTGTGATTTTAAAAAAAAATCACTACGTTGCAAAACATAGTGATTTCAAATTAATAAGATTAATAAAATTATTTCGCGTCTGTGCTGTGGTAAAGGTCTTCATCAATAAGTATACGACCACAGTTTTCACAAATAATAACTTTTTTATGTTGTTTGATTTCACTTTGTCTTTGCGGTGGAATGGCATTGAAGCAGCCTCCGCAGGCATCCCGGTCTACCGGTACAATAGCCAGCCCGTTGCGATAGCTGTTGCGGATCCTTTCATAGGAGGTAAGCAAACGAGGCTCCACTTTCTCACGTGCTTCAGACGCGATTTTGTGATATTCTTTTTCTTCCTTTTCAGTGTCAACAATTATTTTTTCTAATTCAGATTTCTTGTGTTTTAAAATACCCTCTTTCCCGCCTACCGCTTTTTTAGCGTTTTCAAGCAAACGCGCTTTTTCACCAATTTCTTCGTTGGCATCTTTAATATGTTTCTCGGCTAATTTGATTTCTAGACTCTGTAATTCCATCTCTTTATTTATGGCATCAAATTCCCTGTTGTTCTTAACATTTTCACTTTGCTTTTCATATTTTTTTACCAGCGCCTGAGCGTCCTTGATGAGCTCTTTCTTTTGTTCAATGAATTCCTGAATACCATTTATCTCTTCCTCAATTCGTGTTTGCCGGGCGTGCAATCCATGTATCTCATCTTCCAGGTCGTGAACTTCCATTGGAAGCTCTCCTTTTAAAATTTTTATTTCGTCTAATTTGGAGTCTGCCTTTTGCAGAGATACCAGAGAAGTGAGTTTTTCTTCTACAGAGAATTCTTTTACGTTGGCCATATGAATCTATGCGGTTTATATATTAGGCAAAATAGAATACCGGATTGGTATTTACTGCCGTTTTAAGGACGGCAAAGGTAGTAAATTTTTTCACCAAAATATCATGCAACAAATCAATGGTAAACTGTTCGCTTTCATAATGACCGATATCGGCTATTACCATCTTGCCGTCAGCGTCAAAAAAATCATGATATTTGATATCGGCGGTGATAAAAATATCAGCGTTTTTTTGTAATGCATTGATAATCAGAAAACTACCAGCTCCGCCGCATAATGCCACCCGTTGTATAGGACGGTTTCTGAGCGCTGTGTGGCGGATAACTCCGGTGTTAAAAATCTCTTTTAAATGGTGAAAAAATTCTTTTTCTCCCATCGGACTTTTCAACAAACCGAAAAGTCCTGAACCGGTGTTTGGGTTGGGGTTGTCGAGCGCTATTAAATCATAGGCCACCTCCTCATAGGGGTGTGCTTTTTTAAGTTCCTGAATCAGGTTTTGTTCCAGCCAGGCCGGAAATATGACTTCAATTTTAACTTCTTTTTCATAATGGAGACTACCAACGCTACCTGCAAATGGCTTTGTTCCTTCCTCCGCTTTATAGGTCCCGGTTCCTTCTCCATTGAAACTGCATTGGCTGTAATTACCTATATAACCCGCGCCGGCATTGAAAAGAGCCAGCCGAACTTTCTCTGCATAATCTAAAGGCACAAAGGAGTATAGTTTTTTTAGCATTCCGCCTTTGGGAAATAGTATTTCACGGTTTGTCAATTCAAGCAGGTCGGCCATTTTATTGCTGACACCGGTAATGATGTTATCCAGATTGGTATGGATAGCATATATCGCAATATCATGTTTGATCGCTTTTATTACGATACGCCCGGTATAATCATTGCCGGTTATACGTTTTAGCCCTTTGAAGATAGGGGGGTGATGAGCAACAATAAGATTACATTGGTGAGCAATGGCTTCCTCCAGCACCTCTTCGGTTACATCCAGTGAGCATAAAATACCGGAACAGTCAGAATCCGCGTTTCCAATAAGCAACCCTGCATTATCATAAGATTCCTGAAGCGAGGGAGGAGCCGCATAATCTAAAACGTTAATGATGTCTTTAATTTTCATATCACTTCAAATAGGATTATAAAAATAGCCATTACTTTGCTGCAAATTCTTATTTGGCAGGTTTACCTGCCTGTTTTATGAAAAAATTCCTATTTCTGTTAAGTGCCTCATTTGCTGTCACCCAGGCTTTTACGCAATACTATACTGGCGATTGGGATACCTATGTTTTGCAGGTTGAAGGGAAACCCGTTTCTGTAATGGTAGACCTTAATTTTGGAAATTCATCTCTTTCAAAGGAGAAAAGAAATGTGATCATTGTAAGGATGAAATTAAAACAGATACAGCCTGATGGTATGCCTGAAAAGGTGGAATTGAAATTATTAGACAGTATTGAAAATAATCTGGTTAACGATTTAGGTCTTTCTTTAGGCGCTCAATATACCGGCCGTTTTACGCAACGCGGTTTCCGGGATTTTTATTTTTACAGCAATGACACTTTAAACAGTAAAATGCAGGTATCAGGTGTTTTACAACATTTTCCTTCCTATTCATGGACTACCCTTGTTAAAAGTGATCCCGATCTTAGTAATTATTACCATGTCTTGTATCCTACTCCTGAAGAATCAGAACGAATTAAGAACAGACGGATGGTAGAAACATTACAGGAAAAAGGCGATCTGCTGACAGCGCCCCGGAAAGTAAATCACTGGATATATTTCAGAACTGAAATCGGGAGAAAGAGTTTTGTCCATATTATCCAGGATAATGGATATGTGGTGGAAAGAGCAGATAAGGAAGTAGGAATAAAAGATTACCCTTACAGTCTGCAAATATCCCGGGTAGATAAAGTAGATTTTGACAGTATTAATAAGGTAAGTATTTTTCTATGGAAACTGTCGTTACAATACTTTGGAAAATACGATGGATGGGAAACTTTTGTGGTGAGATAAGATTTTCCGGCTGCATAGCCGGGCATTCCATAAAGCTATATGACATCACAACAACGATATGAACAATACATAGAGAAAATGCAAAAAATTGCCGATGTGAAATATGCATTGGCAGTTTTGCAATGGGATCAGGAAACCTATATGCCTGAGAGAGGAGCTGCTATCAGAGGACAGCAAATAGCTACTCTGAGTGAAATGGCACACCGGTTATTTGCTGATAAGGAATTTGGAGCGTTACTTGAAAAATTAGTGACTTCCGGCGGACTTACAGAAACCCAGCAGCGCAATATTGAACTGACTTTGGAAGATTATGTTAAAAATGAAAAATACACACCTGCTTTTGTTCGTGAACTATCTTCTGCTACCAGCAGAAGTTATCATGCCTGGGTTGAGGCCAGAAAGCAAAATAATTTCCTGGTCTTTGAAGAGAGTCTGGATCATTTGATCCGCTTAAAAAGAGAGGAAGCCCATATTCTTGGATTTGAAAATCACCCGTATGATGCCCTCTTAAATGATTTTGAAAAAGGTGCCACAGTAGTTTGGCTTGATGAATTGTTTAACCACTTACAAGTTTTATTAACGCCATTGCTGCACAAAGTGATGCGTTGTCCGGCGCCTGAGGATACATTTCTGCTTCAGCATTTTGACAAAGATGCACAATGGCATTTTGGAATTGAGCTTTTAAAACAAATCGGATTTAATTTTATAGCAGGCCGGCAGGATTTGTCAGAACACCCATTTACAACTAATTTCAATACCGGGGACGTTCGGGTTACTACCCGTATTCATGAAAACAACCTGGCAGCCATGACGTGGAGTTGTTTGCATGAAGGAGGTCATGCCCTGTACGAACAGGGGTTGCCTTCTGATCAATATGGACTTCCGCTAGGAGAATATTGCTCGGTTGGTATTCATGAATCCCAAAGCAGGCTCTGGGAAAATTGTATTGGACGAAGCCTTCCGTTTATAGAACACAATTTCCCGTTGTTTACAAAATGTTTTCCCCAGCTCAATAAGATATCGTCACAACAATTATTCGCCGCAGTAAACAAGGTATCTCCTTCCCTTATCCGGACAGAAGCAGATGAATTGACGTATCACTTCCATATAATGATTAGATATGAAATTGAGAAAAAACTGATAGAAGGAAGTCTGAAGACCAGAGACATTCCTTCTTTTTGGAGTACCTCTTATAAAGATATTTTGAATATTGATGTGCCCGATGACAGAAACGGCTGTTTGCAGGATATTCACTGGAGTCATGGCAGTTTTGGCTATTTTCCTACCTATACCTTAGGGAGTCTTTATGCTGCACAATTTTTTAGCCAGATTCATTTCCAGCAATCAGATTTATTGCAGAAAATTGCTACAGGCGAATATTCTGAAATCCATCAATGGCTTCAACTGCATGTTTATCAATATGGAAGGAGATACAACAGCAATGGATTGTGTAATAAAATAACCGGAAAACCGTTACAATTAGAGCATTTTATGCAGTATCTGACTGCAAAATTAAAAGAGGTATATCATTTTGAATAAACTGTGGACAATGAAAAGACTACACGTATGTTTTTTGTTTATATTTCTTGTTATTGTGGGGGCGGGTGTGGGTTGTAAAAAAGCACAGGAAGATTTTGCAAGAAAATTTATTACAAATGCCATGACCAATGGACGATGGCTGGTTGAAGATTTTAAAGATAATAATGAAGATATTACTGAGCGTTTCAATGATTATGAGTTTCAATTTGAGAAGAGCGGAAAGGTACAGGCGATAAAAAAATCAACGCAGGTAATAGTTATTGGAGATTGGGAAGGCAATACCTCTGATTTAACCATCTATTCAAACTTTTCGGGTTCCGGTGAGCCCCTGTTAAGTTTGAATGATACCTGGAAAATTATAAACAATACCATGAAACTGGTGGAAGCCGAGCCGTTTAATTCAGGCCGGAAGGCCTACCTTAAGCTGGTAAAAAAGGAATAATCATCTTTCCTCAACCCAACTTTTTTTACTTTCTCATCGTATTTTATGAAGATCTGCGGTCTTTTGAATTCAGCAACATGAAACAAATGCATCTTTTCCCGTAAAGATAAAATATGGTAATTTCGCCAGTTTTTACAGATAAGGATATTATTTGTTTGTAGTAAACAGTCTAATTTCCAATAAATGATCAATACGGCTTGGAAAAGAAAATTCTGAATACCATCTTAGTGTTGTTGCTTATCCAGGCCGGCAGAGCTCAAAGCCCTGTTGCGGATTTTTCCGGTTCTGTATTATCAGGCTGCGCCCCTTTAAACGTCAGTTTTAAAGATATTTCAACAGGAGATCCTAAGTATTGGGACTGGGAATTCACAGATGGTGAAGGTTTTAATCAGTTGTCCAATCAGCAGAATCCCAGGGTTAGTTTTAGTCAGCCCGGCACCTATTCGGTTACGCTGGTAGTACGTAATCAGGATGGGGTGAATGGAATTACTAAAACAGGTTATATTGTAGTTTATCCCTCCCCTACAGTGAACTTTCAAGCTGATGCCACTACGGTTTGTTTACCGGGATCGGTGCAGTTTACCGGTACGGCTTCTACCACAGTTGGTACCATTAGCGATTGGCTCTGGGACTTCGGAGACGGCACCACTTCTACACAGCAAAATCCTCAACATACTTATACCGAAACGGGGTATTATAATGTAGCCCTTACCGTTACCAGCAATAATGGTTGTAGCCGCCGGGTGAGTAAGGCGCGATATATACGTATGGTTTCCGGTATCGTGGCAGATTTTACCACTGCCTTGCCTGCAACCTGTAAGCCGCCATTTAGTATTGCTTTTACCAACGAATCGAGTGGTCCGGGAGTCTTGTCTTATACCTGGGATTTTGGAAATGGCAATACGGCTAATACGGCTAATCCAGTTGCAAATTTTACTGCTGATGGGGATTATCAGGTTCAATTAATTACCCAAAGTAATTTTGGCTGCAGGGATACCATCAAAAAAACGGTTAATGCTGCCACATATACGGCGGGGTTCAGCAGCCCTGACAGTGTATGCCTGGTTGATCCGGTTAATTTTGTGAATACCTCCACCACAGGAGCAATGTCGTTAATTTGGGATTTTGGCGATGGTACCCAGTCGGGTGAAACCAATCCGGTGAAGACCTATGCTGCTCCCGGAACATACTCCGTTAAATTATTGGGTAATTACGAACACTGTGTTGATTCAGTAATCAAAACTATAAAAATAACCTCTAAAGCGCCAGTTGATTTTACGGCAACCAATAATGTAGGTTGTGAGGCTCCCCTGGTGGTTCATTTCCAAAATAATACCGCCGGTGCAATAAGCTGGTTTTGGGATTTTGGCGATGGACAAACCTCCACCTTGCAAAACCCACAGCACACTTACCTGAATATTGGATCTTATGATGTGAAATTATCGGTGGCTACTGCTAATGGGTGTGGCAATACCATTGTCAAAAGACGTTTTGTAAGAGTGGTACCAACCACGGTAAAGATAATTCCTGATATTGCTAAAGGGTGTATCAATCTTACGGTACACCCTAAAGCGGAAATCAGGTCGGTGGATGAGATAGCATCTTATTTGTGGGATTTTGGTGATGGCGGCCCCACCAGCGCCAGCCCAACGCCTGCCTATACCTATAATTCAGGGGGCGTGTTTCCTTTACAGGTAACCATTGCCACAGTGGATGGATGTGTTGTTAGTAATACCCATTCAATTGAAGTGGGGACTCCCCCAACTGCACCTGATTTTAGTATTGATAACAGTATTGGAAACTGTGTTTCAGACACAGTGAAGTTTTTTGTTACCGCAACAGGCGGCGCCAATGAATGGTTATGGGATTTTGGTGATGGTCAAACTTCAATATTAAAGGATCCACTTCATCTTTACCGGGATACCGGAAACCTCTCTGTTACGCTGACACCCTTCTTTAATGGATGCCCCGGAACGCCAACCATTAAATCCAATGTTCTTTATAAAGATGCACCGGTAGCAAATTTTGGCTTTTCTGTAGACTGTACTGATCCGCTTTTTGTAAATTTTAGTGATAGTTCCATCGTTGATCCTGGTTTGAATCCCATATTGTACAAGTGGGATTTTGGTGATGGAACAACGTTTACGGGTCAAAACCCACCGCAACATACTTATCCTAAATCCGGACGTTACAATGTAGTCTTAACCGTTACTAACGGCTCCTGCACTGCGCAATATAAAAGAGAGCTGGATATTTTTGCTCCTAATGCTAATTTTTCCCTGCCTTCGGTTGGTTTTTGCAAGAACACAAAACTGGATTTCACTTCTCTTGAGGACACTTCCCGAATCAGCGCTTATGTCTGGATGGTTGATGGTATATCCGTTCGTAATGAACCTGCGTTCGATTCCATATTCAAAACATCCGGCAACCGTTTACTGGAGTTAAAAGTTACGGATTATAATGGATGTTCTGCTACAGAGAGCAAAACGATAGAGATAAATTCTCCTGTTGCAAAATTCAGTCCTGATGGTTTGATTCATTGCGGTATGGGAGCCATGAACTTCAAGGATGAAACGACCCCTACGGGGAAACCTGTTACAGAATGGCTTTGGAATTTTGGAGATGGAAGCTCGCAGATTTTTTCAGCGCCGCCGTTTACCCACCAGTATGCCGATACCGGAAGCTATTCTGTTAAACTTTCCGTTAAGGATGCTGATGGTTGTGTTGATGCTTTTGCGCTTTCGAATGAGATTATAGTGTCGGCTCCTAATGCCTTTTTTGGTGCAGATAAAACTTTATTCTGTCCCGGACTTCCCTTATCGTTCCTGGATTCTTCCAAAGGGAAAGGTTTGACCTACTTATGGGATTTTGGCGATGGAGATACGGCTATAGTTCAAAATCCTACGCATGTATTTAGTGAAGGGAAATATTCTGTAAGTCTTACCATTCAGGATAGTAAAGGCTGTACCGATACTTATTCCAGAACAGATTATATTGATGTAAGAACGCCTAAAGCTGCTTTTGAAGCGAAGGATACCTCTTCTACCTGCCAGTTACTGGAAGCAAAGTTTTTTAATAAGTCGGAGAACTATGAATCCTTTTACTGGGATTTTGGTGACAGCACCAACTCTACCTTACAGGAGCCTAAACATTTTTATGATGTTTATGGGAATTATGTAGTTAAGCTTTTTGTTAAAGGATATGGAGGTTGTGAGGATTCTGCTGTGGGGCAGGTAAATGTGTATAATCCATCCCTGTATACCAATATTGACTATGCTGCAATGCCAGATTCAGCCTGTAATGAATTATCAGTTGATTATACCATTACCACTCCGCCCGGTACCTGGTTCCAGTTCAACTATGGCGATGGTAATTTTGATTCTTCAGGACAGACTTCACTTACCCATTTGTATAATTATCCCAATAATTATCGGCCTTCAGTAACCCTTGTTGACGGACAGGACTGCAGGGTTAGTGTCTCCGGGTCAAAAATTGTAAGGATAAAAGGGGCAGTACCTGCCTTTAATATTGATAAGAAACAATTTTGTGATTCGGGTTCTGTATTCCTGACCAACTATACCATTGGGAATGATTCAATTGTGCAGTATACCTGGAATTTTGGGGACATGCAAACCTCAGCAGTTAAAACGCCACCTATGCATGTATATCCTTCGCCGGGACTATACCCCGTCTCACTTGAAGTGACCACTAAGGCGGGCTGTAAGAAAGCCTTTTCAGATACCGTAAGGGTGTACCGTACCCCTTCCACTGTAATTTCTGCTGATGATATAGCCTGCATTGGAAGACCTTTTTCAATAAACGGCTCATTAATTCAGCCCGATACGGCTATTAATTGGAATTGGAACTTTGGCGACGGAAGAACCTCTTCGAACAAAGATAATATCCTCAGTTTTACTAACTCCGGGAGCTTTAATATAACGCTTACGACAGCCAATAAATTTGGTTGTAATGATGTGAACTCAAAATCAATTATGGTGGCTCCGCTCCCCTCCATTACCACAAAGGATGTGGTTATTCCGGTTGGTGGTCAAATAGTGTTGCCGGTTAGCTACAGTAATGGTATCAACCTGTATAACTGGACGCCATCAGAAGGATTAAGTTGTAATCATTGTGCAGTTCCTATAGCCAAACCTAAATGGAGTACCACCTACACGATTCAGGTAACAGATAGCAATACCTGTTCAAACAGCGCGGAGATTCAGGTGGAGGTGGTTTGTCAGGCTGAGAACTATTTTGTACCCAATACTTTCTCTCCCAATGGCGATGGGATGAATGATGTGTTTTACCCGAGGGGAAGAGGATTAGCAAGTGTTCAGTCTATGAAAATATATAATCGTTGGGGGCAGCTTTTGTTTGACCGGCGCAACTTTTCTGCAAATGATCCGGCAATGGGATGGAATGGCAGGGTAGGGGGGAGCTATGTGCCGGCGGATGTATATGTTTATATAATTGAATTTGTTTGTGAAAATTCCCAAATTATTCCAATGAAGGGGAATGTTACTTTAATAAGATAATAACATGTCTGTAACGGTTCGCTTAAAATACCTGTTGTTGACTCGTCTTTTTAGATGCTGTCTGATTTTGTTATTATTAGGAGCGTGTGGCTTTTCTAATGCGCAGGACCTGCATTTCTCCCAGTTTTTTGAAACACCATTACTGAGGAATCCTGCTCTTGCCGGTTTGTTTGAAGGTGATATAAGAGCGCAATTGGTTTATCGAAATCAATGGGGAAGTGTAACCACTCCTTATCAAACGGGATCGCTTAATGGAGAGTATAAATTTCCGGTAGGAAGAGGGGATGACTTTTTAACTACGGGATTACAAATACTGTGGGATAGGGCTGGTTCAGTGAACCTGAATACTACACATGTATTGCCTGCAGTAAATTATCATAAATCAATGAATGCAGTCAAAAACCGATATGTCTCATTGGGCTTTATCGGAGGATGGGTTTCCAGAAGTCTGGATCGTTCCAAAGTTACCACCAATAATCAATACGATGGCTTTGGTTATAATGGTTCATTGCCTGACGGAGAAAGTTTTATGTCCAATTACTCCTACTTCGATGCAGGCGTTGGTTTGAGCTATAACTCTTCAATAGGAGATAATAAAGAAAACAATTTTTTCGCGGGCCTGGCATATCATCATTTTAATAAACCTATTAATTCTTTTTATCATCGTTTGCAACACCTGCCCAAATGGGTGGTTTCAGGAGGACTTAGAACTTCAATGGGGGATTTTTCTTATCTTACCATTAATACAGACCTGAGCATCCAGGGCCCTTACAAGGAACTGATTGGGGGAGCAGTATATTCCAGGAAAATAGGGGATTCAGAAGCGCCTGATTATATTCTTCATTTGGGTGCTTATGTGAGATGGGAAGATGCTTTTATTCCTGTAGTGAAGCTCGATTACCATCCTTTTTCTTTGGGTTTCAGTTATGATGTTAATATTTCCCAATTAAAAACAGTTAGTCAGGGCAGAGGCGGGTTTGAATTGTCGCTGACTTATATTGGTTTTTTAAACAGCGCCGGCAGTACAAAAGATATTATAAGATGTCCAAGGTTCTGAGGATTTTCATTACAGCCGGTTTGTTTAATTGCTTTATCACCTTTTGTTCGTTTTTTGTAATCTTTGTTTTACAATAGTGTCTTAGAATCCTTGTGGTATATTATACTCAATCTTATTCACTTTGAACCTGGCATAACTGTAATCTCCTGTCTCTAATTTCCAGATACCCTCAATGACTGTTGGTATTAATATGCCGTTTATTTCCTTGTATTCGCTTAACTTACCTATCCATGTTTCCAAATTATCATCACCCATATACCGTTTTGTTTCGAGCTGTATAATCTCTCCAACGTCATTGAAGGTTACGATGTAAAAAACGGTCAATTGGTTATAGGTAAAAGTAAGCCTTGCAGATTCCTTATTAATTGGTGTCCAGTGTAAATTTTCGTTTGGTAAGAGATTGGTAGGAAACCAGACGCTTTCTCCAAGCCACCGCAACAACTCGCCCTGGTTATATTTTACTCCTTTACCATCCACTATATTATAGACGGAGAAAAGGGAAACAACAAGTCTTCCTTTACCGGCAATATACATGTCACGGGCGGTAAACAGAGTTGTCCTGCCTCTCCAGATAAAACCGGGTTTTCCGGTTGTAAAGTACTGTACGCCGGTGATGTTTATAAAATCTTTATTGGGATTAGTTTTGAATTGTCCATTGTGGGTAAGTCTGATGAAGTTAATGAAAGGCTGCCCTTCTTTTAAAACGCGTTTAAAATAACGTTGTACTGGCTCTGGTAGTCCTGAAAGCATTTCATATTCAAAAGTTTTATTCGAAACTGTGGTTGATTGAAAAAATAACTCTTTGACTTCTTTACTGAATTGATTAGACGTATTGATTTTGCCTGCAATAAAAATGATTACAAGAAACCCAATAAGTGAAAAAATAATTATCATGTATCCTTTCAGTTTCATTTAAACGATATATACATTATCGGTTAATATCACTAACACCGCTTCGGTATTGATACTTTGGTTGTTATTAAATCCCGGATTCTTACAACTTATTATACTTTCCTAAATTAACCATTTCAGCACAATAATCACTAATCCGAGTAATATTTCCACAATCATAATAACGTCAAAATATTTACCTGCAGTTCCAACTTTATATCGAGAATATAATCGTCCTAATCCCGAAAGCCCAACCATAATCCCCAGAAAATAAACCAGGTTTCCTATGTTTGCTGTATTAAATGCCGCATAGGCAAATAGAAATCCTGAACCTAAATAGATGCCGCTTAAAAAGCGGATCAGATCGTCTAAAACCAATTGTGGTGGCGTATCTTCCGGCAAAAAGGGCATTGCTCCTTTTATCATAACATTTACCCCGCCCCAAAAACAGATAATAGCAACAAGTCCTAATAAAATACTTAGCAAAAGAATCATAAGTTATTTTATTTTTTACGACATTCAG
>CAZFGP010000129.1:0-12347 GCA_964518685.1 uncultured Terrimonas sp. | reverse complement strand
CATCCTCAATTTTTTTCCCAAAACGATACAATGCAATTAGCACTACAGACAAAATAGAAATAAATATTAAAAGTCTGATCCGAACAGCCTTTTCTTTCGAAGAATAATAATACATTGAGAAAAAAAAGTACGGTGCAAAAAAGAAAATAAGTTCATGCATTAGTGAGAGAACAACTAACAGAATGATAATAGTATATTCTCTCAAAACAGTAAGCTTTTTTGTTTGGATATTATAGATTAGATAGGCATATAAAACAAATAACAAGATTTCTTTTCGACCAATTATTGCAGTATCATTTGGATAGAATAGCAAGAAAAAAGGGGAGAAAATTAATATGAAATATTCAAAAGAAATTTTCTTTTGTTTAAGGAGAAGATAAAATAAATAAAAAAATAAACCATATAAAAATAATTGAGTTGCACAGACCAGATAGGCAAGTCCAATACCCGTATTATTTTGAATAAATATGAATATCGTTCCCGTTAATCCTCTTCTTTTGAACCCGCCATCATAATAATTTATCAACCAGTCTCCTAATATCCATGGATCATTACCCAGCGTATATTTTTTTAAAGAAAAGACCACTATAATCATGGAAAAAACAAAACCTGCATAGACCAAAAGTTTGAAATTTAAAAAGCGATCTAAATATTTCATATTATCACTTTATTCATTAAGACCTTTCATCCATTCCTAATTTTCCTCTTTCCTAGCCAAGATTCAAAAGCCCCACATTAATTGTATGATTATTCCAACCAAATTAAAAAATAAAAAACATCTCATGTTTACCGTAAATGACTAAAATCTTTCCTACAATATAATAAGACGGCTCTCCAAAAGTAAAATTTTATATGAAAAAGGTACTTTTTTATAGTTCGCTGATACCCATCCTGTTATTACAATTTATATCTGGTTACCTTTGTGGAAAATAAAAAAATGGAGTCTCGTTACGAGGATGGAAAGTGGAATGAGGATTTAGAGAACGATTATGAAACAGAAGAACTTTACAAACGTTTGTCCTTAACTGTTGATAAAGGACAGGAACCTGTACGGATTGATAAGTTTCTGCTGGCTCGTATGGAAGGTGGTACCCGTAATAAATTACAGCAGGGTATTGAAAAAGGCCTCGTATTGGTTAATCAACAACCCGTAAAATCCAACTATAAAATCCGACCGGGAGACCAGATAACGATGTATTCCGATAGTAATCCCGAACTAACCGAAATCATTCCGGAAGAACTACCTTTGGATATCCGGTATGAAGACCAGGAAATCCTTGTTTTGTATAAACCGGCAGGCATGGTGGTACATCCCGGTTCAGGAAACTATTCAGGAACATTGGTAAATGGTGTTTCCTGGTATTTAAAACAACAACAACCTAATTTATCGGAAACCGAACTTCCCCGATTCGGTCTGGTACATCGCATTGACAAGGACACCACAGGGTTATTGGTTATTGCCAAAAATGAAAATGCCTCCCTGCAACTTGCCAGTCAGTTTGCAGCGCATACGGTACATCGAAAATACGCGGCATTGGTATGGGGTGATTTTGAACAAGACAATGGCACTATTACCGGAAACATTGGAAGGAATCTGCGCTTTAGAAAACTAATGGATGTATTTCCTGAAGGGGATCATGGAAAAGAAGCCGTTACCCATTACAAAGTGCTGGAGCGGTTTGGCTATGTAAGCCTGGTGGAATGCCGACTGGAAACAGGAAGAACACACCAGATCAGAGTGCATATGCAGCATATCGGACACCCCCTGTTTAATGATGAAACCTATGGTGGAAACAAGATCGTAAAAGGAACTGTTTTCTCTAAATACAAGCAATTTGTTGAAAACTGTTTTTCACTCTGCCCGAGGCAGGCACTTCATGCAAAAACTTTGGGATTCATTCATCCCACAACCGGTATAGAAATGTGGTTCGATAGCGAAATCCCTTCTGATATGGAGGCAGTTATTGAAAAATGGAGATCTTATACTATTGTAAAAGGTATTCACAAAGGAACTTAGGTTAACCTTGTTTCGGTTCTTATATACATCCGGTTCTTCCTCCATCTACGGGAATACTGGTTCCATTAACATAAGATGCAGCAGGAGAAGCCAGAAAGGCAACAACATTAGCTATTTCCTCCGGCAGGCCAAAGCGCTTCATCGGAATCTTTTCCGTCATTTCCTTTTCCAGGATCTCCAGGCTGATTTGCCTGTTTTTACTGATCTCTTCCATGATTCCATATAAACGTCCGGTTTTAGTGGATCCGGGTAAAACATTGTTTACGGTTATATTATATAGCCCGGTTTCATTTGACAAGGTTTTTGCCCAGGATGCTACTGCTGCCCGAATGGTATTGGAAACGCCCAGATGGGCAATGGGTGCCTTAACTGAAGTGGAAATAATGTTAATGATTCTGCCATACTGTTCTTTTTTCATTCCCGGTAAAACTGCCTGTGCCAGTAATTGATTGTTAATCAAATGTTGTTTAAAAGCTGATTCAAAGGTTGCTAATCCGGCTTCTGTAATGGCTCCGGCTGCAGGTCCTCCGGTATTATTGACCAGAATATGTATGTTATTGTTTTTTACAACTGAAGCAATTGCTTTTTCAACCTGTTGATTATTAGAAAAATCAGCCACTCGGTATTCATGACGCTGACCTCCCTTCATTGATAAATCGCCCAAAACTGACTTTAAAGAACTTTCATTTCGTGCTATCAAAATACAGGTGGCTCCCAAAACAGAAAACTCTTTAGCCACTGCCAGGCCTATGCCCTGGGTACTGCCGCAGATAACTGCATTTTTCCCAGTGAGTGATATATTCATTGCTAATGCTTAAAATTACAAAGGTACAAAACCGGGGCAGTTTGGAACCATCAGGAAGTAACATGCAGAATAGTAAAAAATATTTTAGCATTCTATGAAATGTTGAATAATGAATTACCCATAGCTTTGCGCCCGCTAATTCGCCAGGTTTAAAATATTGAATTCTCCAATTATCCTTTTCGTTAAAATTAGAATAACAAATCTTGTACCTCTTTATACCTTTTTACCATGTTGAACGTTAGAGGCAATATGCAAAAATTGTTTTGGATTTACTGTATTGGAAGTGTTTCTATTCTTTCTTCCTGCCAACAAAAAGTAGCTCAGGTTCCCTCTGTTTTAATTTCACAAACCGCGCTCTTAGAGCCGCCTCAAACGGTACAGCCTTTACCGGATGGTGCAATTATTCTTGCCCGGCCGGAAATTCCTGTTCTTTGTTATCATCAAATCCGGGATTGGCAGGGGAACGAATCAAGAGGCGTAAAAGATATGGTGGTACCGCCAGACCAATTCAAAAAACAATTGGAGATTCTGGCAGACAGCGGGTATCATACTATTTTACCCGATGACCTGTATGCGTATCTCACCCTGGGCAAGCCACTACCTTCCAAGCCATTTATGCTCACTTTTGACGATAGTGATTTGGATCAATATAAAATTGCTCTTCCTGAAATGAAAAGGCACGGATTCAAAGGGGTATTTTTTATCATGACCGTTTCTCTCGGAAGATCTATTTACATGAACAAAAATCAGGTAAAAGAATTATCAGAGGATGGTCACGTTATAGGGTTGCATACCTGGGATCATCAGGACGTTAGAAAATATAAAGATGGAGATTGGGAGAAACAGATTGCCCAGCCAAAAAAGGAATTAGAAGCCCTTATTGGAAAGCCGGTTCAATATTTCGCCTATCCATTTGGCGCCTGGAACAAAGAAGCCATTCCGGAATTGAAGAAATATGACGTTAAAGCGGCTTTTCAATTGTCTACAAAGCGGGATTCCACCGAGCCTTTATATACCATTCGCCGGATGATTATCCCGGGAGACTGGAGCGCTACAACAATGTACCGGGTAATGAAGAAAACTTTTAAAGGATAGAAGCTTTTTAGCATTCTTTTTTTAGTAGGTTTGCTCAAAATCAAGTCAGATGAATAAAGTATTCTCCCTAATCGCAGTCTTCTTTCTATTTGCCTGTAACAGTAATGAACAAAAATCGCAAACCACGCCGGAAGAAGCACAACCTGTTGTGAAGATAACCTCTTATTCAGACGCTTTTGAGTCTTCATTTGAAGGCGTATTGAACAATTATTATACACTTCGGGACGCCCTGGTTGCCGCCGATTCTGCCGCTGCCAATAAGGCTGCAACAAGGCTCATTCAATCCACAAAAGAATTGGAGTGGGATGAATTGAAAACTGTTGATACTAATAACATTATTATTCCCACCGCACAAACTTATACCGGAGGCATTACGAGTGAGAGTGAAGGACTATTGGGAGAAACAAATCTGGAAGCCAAGCGCAAAGCTTTTCAGATGATTTCAGGTAATATTTTTGACCTTGCCAGAACCGTAAGGTATAGCAAACAAAAGATATATCTTCTGCATTGCCCTATGGCCTTTAATAATACCGGGGCAGATTGGCTCAGCAATTCAACAGAAATCAAGAATCCCTATTTTGGAGATAAGATGCTTACCTGCGGTGCAGTAAAAGATTCCGTAGTACTGAGATAAGTTAATGCACGATATCGAGCAGTTCCACATCAAAAATGAGTGCAGCTCCTCCGGGAATCGTACCCCCTGCACCCTGTTCACCATAGCCCAAAGTATAGGGGATAAAAAATTTAAACCGTGATCCTACCGGCATAAGCTGCACTCCTTCCGTCCAGCCTTTGATTACCTGATTTAATGAAAAGGAAATGGGTTCACCCCTGTCGCGGGAGCTGTCGAATTTTTTTCCATTAACCAGAAAACCTTCATAATGTACTTTTACGGTACTGGTATCCGAAGGATGAGGCCCGGTCCCCAGCTGCAGCACTTCATATTGAAGTCCGCTGGGAGTAACCTTTACCCCATCTCTCTTTTTGTTTTCTGCCAGGAATTTTTCTCCTTCTTCAATAGTGGATTGCGATTTCTTACGCATAAAAGCCTGTAATTGTTCTCTAACAGTCATATCAGCATCTTGATTGGTTAATAAAGTGGTTTTTTCTTTTAACACTTCTTCAAATCCCCGGTTCATTAAAATATAATTGATGGTATCCACCCCCTGTGATTTAAAGAAAGTGGCATCTAACATACCGAGAGCATAGCTTAAGCTGTCGAGTGCAGAAGCTAAAACCGGTGTATTGGGTTTCGGTTCTGCATATACGATATTAGAAGTGTTGGCCGCCATCTCCTTAACAGAGGAGCACGATAGGAAAAACAGGGTTCCGAATACTGCTATAGTGCTGCAAAATATTTTAGATAAAAATGAATTACGCATTCCTGTATTGTTTGATAAATTATACTTTATTGATATTTTTAAAACTATTCGCTTCTTAATGTATGACCTGTGAGTTGAATAAACACATCTTCCAGGTTTGCTTTTTTTACTTCCTTAGTCCGCTCAAATCCTGAATCCACCAAATCGTCAATCAACTGGTCAGGCGTATGTAAAGCAATAATTTGGCCTTTGTCCATTATCGCCACCCGGTCACAAAGAATTTCAGCTTCATCCATATAGTGGGTAGTAATAATGACCGTAGTGCCTTTTTGGCGAATATCTTTAATCAGGTCCCAGAGGTTTCTACGCGCCTGAGGATCGAGTCCTGTAGTGGGTTCATCCAAAAAAACGATCCTGGGTTTATTGATTAAAGTAGTGGCTATGGAAAATCGTTGTTTTTGCCCCCCACTCAATTCCTTATATTTATTTTTAGCTTTATCCTGAAGATTCACCATCCGAAGTAATTCGGTTACATTAACAGGTTGGTTATACAAACCTCCAAAAAGATGAATGAGTTCAGAGAGATTGAGTCCGGGATAAAAACCCGAACTTTGTAATTGCACACCAATAATTTGCTTTATTTTGGCTGCATCGCTATCCAGATCATAGCCGTCTATTATTACCTTGCCGCTCGTTTTTTCCCGAAGCGTTTCCATGATCTCCAGGGTAGAGGACTTCCCTGCCCCATTAGGACCTAAAAGTCCGAATATCTCTCCTTCCATCACACTGAAACTGATCCCTTTAACAGCCTCAAAACTGCCATAATGTTTGATCAGATTCGTTACGGTAATCACCTCCCTTTTATTCATGGGCGGCAAGATAGGACAGTTAAAGATTTTGACAAACTATTTAACACATTTCCTTTCTTCCTGTTTGGACTGAAATGACCTATCCTTTAACTTGCATCAGTAACAGAGGAATATGCTTCAGAAACTGCTCATACAGAATTATGCCATTATAGAATCAGTGGAGATAAACTTTTCTGATAACCTTAATATTATTACGGGAGAAACCGGCGCCGGGAAAAGTATTCTTGTTGGTGCTCTGGGCCTTATTTTAGGAGAAAGAGCAGACCCTTCTGTTTTATTCAATGAAGACCGAAAATGCATTGTGGAAGGGTATTTCAAAATTGACAACCGAAAGGATATTGCGGCTTTATTAAGGGAGAATAACCTGGATGAAGAGGAGGGAATCATAATCAGAAGAGAAGTGGCCGCAACCGGGAAATCAAGGACCTTTATCAATGACACACCCGTTACCCTTTTTCAGGTAAAACAACTAGCTTCCCTTCTCGTTGATATGCACCAGCAGTTTGATACGCTGGAACTGGGCGATAGTGATTTCCAGAGGGAAGTGATTGATGCACTAGCCAATCATAAATCTCTCCTTCATAATTACCGTGATATTTATACCCGCTTTAGCAGTATCCAAAAAGAACTCAGCAATAAAAAAGAACAACAGGCAGCCGCCGACAAAGAACTGGATTATCATAAGTTTTTGTACGAAGAACTGGAAGAGGCTCAATGGCAGGAAAACGAGTTAGAAGAACTGGATGCAGAACTAAAACTATTAAGCAACGCCGAAGAAATAAAAAGCATTCTTGGCAAAATCAGTTTTGCATTAAATGAAGGAGAACAGCCTTTGGTACAACAGCTCAAATCGCTGAACAATCAGCTACACTCTATTGAAAGTTTTCATACTAATATTCCGGATTTAGAACAAAGGCTCCAGTCCGTTCAAATTGAACTGCGTGATATTGGAGAGGAGTTAGAAAATTTAAACGACAAAATAAAACTGGATGGAGAAAGGGCACAGATAATAAGCGACAGGATAGCATTAGGATATAAATTATTGAAAAAACACGGGGTACAAACCACCGGAGAGTTACTGGATATACAAAACCGGCTCCGGCAGCAATTAGACCGAGTAACAGACCTGGGAACGGAGATTGCGCAAATGGAAAAGCAAGCCGGCATCCTTTTGGCGGAGGCGAAAAAACTGGCCGATAGAATTTCCGCGGACAGGAAGAAACAAGCGGCGCCATTTGAGAAAAAGATTGCAAAACTGTTGGCGCAGGTCGGTATGCCCAATGCCGGGCTGAAAATAGAGATGACGCCTACTTCCCTGAGTTCCACAGGAAGCGATATGGTGGAATTTTTATTTGATGCCAACAAAAGCGGACGATTTGAACCGTTGCGGAAAGTAGCCAGTGGCGGAGAACTGAGCAGACTGATGCTTTGTATTAAATCCCTGGTAGCCGCTTCGGTTCAGTTGCCTACTCTTATTTTCGATGAAATTGATTCCGGCATAAGTGGTGAGGCAGCCCGTCAGGTAGGGATTATTATGAAAGAACTGGGACAGGCACACCAGGTAATTGCCATAACCCACCAGCCACAAATAGCCGCAAAAGCAAATGCTCATTTTTTTGTATTCAAAGCAGAGAAAAGTGGAAAGGTAAGTACCCACATCAAGCAACTGTCCCCATCAGAAAGACTGGATGC
This sequence comes from uncultured Terrimonas sp., assembly GCA_964518685.1. Lineage (GTDB taxonomy): Bacteria > Bacteroidota > Bacteroidia > Chitinophagales > Chitinophagaceae > Agriterribacter. Next base: position 4,547 of record CAZFGP010000129.1, on the reverse strand, counting down.
CGTTGCCAAAATGTTAAGCGGCGAAAAACCAACACCTTCTGCTTTGGAAAATGCCAGAGAAATGTTGAATAGCTAAGGAACCCTCAATCTGCACTTCCTTTCAGTATCTTATCAATAAAGCGATAGGACTCGAAACGTACCTCAGGCGGAAAATCGTGAGCAGAAATGGGATAACGAACTTGCAAATTATTGTCTGCCTGTAAAAAATGATACACTTCTGACGCTCTGGCAATACCCACTCTTACTCCCTCCACATTAAAATTAGCATCATGAATGGGTGAGTTGGAAAAAAAGGCTCTTGGTGCAATTGCCGCTATCACGTCTTCATAATCAAAAGGCAGCGCTTCCGGGCGAAGGTGGTATTTTGTTAATGCCAGCATTGTATATCGCTCCTGTGCATATCCCCAAAGCCTCCCTCCTCTTTTTTTTCTCATTTCTTCATTATAATTATTGTAATACCGGTTAGGTGTCCAACCACAACTTGATACCACTACTTTTAATCGGGTCTCAAAAGTAGCGAGCCACATCGCGCTGTGCCCGCCCAGGGAATGACCTATAACTCCTATACGCTCCGGATCTACGTCGGACCGGCTCTGTAAAAAATCCACACAACGAATGTTGTTGAAGATGGCCTTCATAATCCCCGTTTCGTACCGGTCTGAGGTAAAATCGTAATCCTTCTGATCGCCAAAGCTGGGATAATCAGGAGCAATAACCACGTAGCCCCGTTGGGCTAATTCCTTTCCGTAAGCAAGATTAATGTTGTTTCCCTGTCCGTCTACACTTTTTTTTCCAATCATATCCGTTTCATGAAGCGCCAGCATTGCAGGGAATCGGGTTTTTTTATTTTTTTCATTTGGAATATATAAATAAGCCGTTACCTCTTCTCCTTTCGCCACCGTAAACTGAATGTTATAGCGTACATATAAATTCGTTTTCAAACTATCCTTAATCTTCATATTAAAGGCTGGAAGGTCCGGCAGGTCGCTATTGAACGGTGGCTGCATCGGGTCCTCCGGCAGTTTGCCGAAAAGCGCCTGCATACTGTCTATGATCTGTCCCCTTCTAATCTGCCACTCGAAAAGTGTTTTTACTGGATTCTTTTCTCCTTTTTCATTGGTATAAGCAAGTAAGCTCTGTCCATAAGAAGAATAATCTGCTACCAGAAAAATAAGAAAAACAATAGTCCATTTTGCAGGTTTCATAATTAATACATTGAAGTTCGATGTTTGAAGCTATAATAATACGAAACTTTATAAAAAGATCCGATTGATATTTTAATTTTAGATTAGTTCTTTGCATTTTATTTGTTGCTTGACTTTGAATTCCTATTTTTACGCCGAATTAAACTCTGCGTTATGGCTTATAATCTCCTCAAAGGAAAGAAAGGAATCATTTTTGGTGCGTTGGATGAAAAATCCATCGCCTGGAAAACAGCAATCAAATGTCATAAAGAAGGCGCTCAGCTGGTACTTACCAATGCCCCGGTGGCCTTAAGGATGGGAGAGATTAATAAATTAGCTGAGGCTGTAAGCGCACCTGTTATTGGAGCGGATGTTACTAATATGGAAGATTTAAAACAATTGTTTGAAGGATCCATGGCTCATTTTGGCGGCAAGATTGACTTTATTCTTCATTCAGTTGGGATGAGTCTCAATGTGCGAAAGGGTAAATCTTATACTGAACTGGACTACGGCTTTAACCAAAAAACAATGGATATCTCAGCCATGTCTCTGCACCGGATATTACGCACTGCCTGGGATCTTGATGCCCTGAATGAATGGGGAAGCGTAGTGGCTTTAACCTATATTGCCGCACAGAGAGTATTCCCTCACTACAGTGAAATGGCAGAAGCTAAAGCATTATTGGAAAGTATAGCGCGAAGTTTTGGTTTTCATTATGGGATGAAGAAAAAAGTAAGAGTTAATACTGTTTCACAATCTCCCACACGTACAACGGCCGGAAGCGGTGTAAAGGGTTTTGACGGTTTCTTTGGATATGCCGAAAAAATGAGTCCTTTGGGAAATGCTTCCGGAGAAGACTGTGCTAATTATTGTGTAACCCTATTTAGCGACCTTTCACGTATGGTTACCATGCAAAACCTTTTCCACGATGGTGGATTTTCCAGTATGGGGGTAACAGAGGCTGTTCTCAACTCTCTGGAATAAAAAAAATGGAAGTGTGTTTTAATTGGGTATCTACAACTTCAGATGCCGGAATGATAGCTGAGCCAGAGTAACTGTGTGAAAAAGATCAGTTCTATTATTCGTTGCAAAAAACCGCGCCACTTAATAACCGGCAAGGGAGCTAAGAGAGCGCAGATAATCAGTACAAGTAATATAATATCTGGGGTGATAGGGGATATATAAAATAAGAGAGGTCTTGCTTTATATAAGAAATAAATGCTTCCTCCGTATTCAATAACGCCCGCTGCATTATGCATCATTTGCCTGAGACCTCCAATCAGAGGGGCGCCCTTATCGCAGGGGAAAAAAGCCGAAAGCAGATACCCGCTTCCCATACAAATTGCCAGTTCCCCCCAGCCATTTATTTGATTTCTGCCGGCAATACCAACTCCTATCAAAATTAGTCCCGCAGGCAGGAACAATTTCCTGTTGACTTCTCTACCATCGGGCGCATTTACTTCACCTAATTCGCTAATGGTATTCCGAATATGGCTATATCCTTCTTTTCGCGTTCCAAAATAAAGAACTCCTACAGCAAGGAAAAGAAATGTTCCCCATAATAACAGATGAATCATTTATTAAAAATCAAAAATTATCGCATTGAGTCAGCATCAGGATATTATTAACACATATAAACGCAACTCCCTTATTAGCCAATGAATTCATCTATATCACGGCGTTGCTTTTTAGTAGGTCTTCCAACTTTACTCAGCCTTTTCCCGGTATAAAAACTAGACGTTTGAAAAGACTCCTTCACAAGTTCTGCCGCAGGTGTAATGTCCAGATAATATTTAACGGCCTCACTGTATTGCACTCTTTGAACCAGCAAACCTGTCACCTTTATAATCCAACGCCGGGATTCCGTCTTTATGTCGTATTCATCATCTATATGTACATTGCGTGATGGCTTTACACTTTCGCCATGATATCTGACTTTCCCTTTATCGCAGGCCTCCGCTGCCGCACTTCTTGTTTTAAAAATGCGAATCGCCCATAAATATTTGTCTATTCTCAACTTTTCCTTTGTATCGGTCATGCTCACGGTTTCTCTTTACCAGTAATGATAAAAATACAATAAATAGTGGAGTGGTCGTACGCCCAATCACACAATTTATTCAAATCTTTACCTAACTTATGAATTTCTCCAATAAATTTACTATTAAATAATCTTATGCCATGAGTTTATGCGGCTACCTTTTTAGAATCATACTCTTTTCCAGTATTTTGTTTTGGAACGTTTCGGGACAAGCTCAGTATAAATCCAGAAAAGTAAACTGGGCCAGAGATGGTATGGGATTTTATGAAATCCAAAATAATAAATTGCTTCTGATCAACCCTTTGACAGATCAGCCTGTAACTGAAATTATCTCTACGGCTCAGTTAACGCCGCAGGGAAGCAATACACCACTTCATATAGCCGATTTTGAGGTGAGCAGCGATGAAAACCAGTTCCTTATTTTTACAAATACAGTCAGGGTATGGCGCTATAACACAAGGGGAGACTATTGGTTGCTAAACAAACAAAGCGGAGAACTAAAACAAATTGGAAAGCAGCAGCCTCCTCAAACCCTGATGTTTGCCAAACTGTCACCAGACGGGAAAAAAGTGGCTTATGTCAGTCATCAGAATATTTACACTGAAGATATTGCATCAGGAAAAACTACGGCTCTAACCTCTGATGGAACGCGACAAATTATTAATGGCACCTTCGACTGGGTATATGAAGAGGAGTTTGGATGCAGAGATGGATTTCGTTGGAGCGGCGACAGCAAACATATTGCCTACTGGCAGGTAGATGCGCGTAACACCCGGGATTATTTGATGCTGAATACCACAGACTCCATTTATTCTTTTGTAATCCCGGTAGAATATCCAAAAGTAGGTCAGTCCCCTTCTTCCGTTCGTATAGGGGTAGTGAACGCCGAAGGAGGATCTACCGTATGGATGAATATCCCCGGCAATCCTTCAGCTCATTATTTACCCAGAATGGAGTGGACCAGGAACAATCAATCCCTAATTGTTCAGCAACTCAACAGAAAGCAAAATGAAAGTAAATTATATATATGCAATATTACCGGCACAAGTGCAAGAAACATTTATTCTGAAAGCGACAAATCCTGGATTGATATCAAATCGCGGTGGAACAATGACGATCCCAGGGGTTGGGAATGGTTGAGCAATGGCAAAGGGTTTTTATGGGTGAGTGAAAAAGACGGATGGCGTCATATTTATCTAATCACCAACGATGGGATAAAAGAGACCCTGATCACCAAAGTCAATTTTGATATAGAAACGATCAGCGCTATAGATGAAAAAAATAATGAAGTATATTTTATTGCTTCACCATACAGTGCGATCCAA
>CAZFGP010000128.1:0-12560 GCA_964518685.1 uncultured Terrimonas sp. | reverse complement strand
GCGGTTTCGCCACCTGGGATATTTTTAGTTGGTTTGGCGCAAGTTCTTCCTGGGGACCGAAATTAGACGGACAAATGGTTCGCTGGTGGGATGGGGAACTGAGACCCTATTCTCCGGAACCCGATAACCGGAAAGCCTATTATCGCCCCGGAAATGAAACCACACATAATGTATCATTTTCGGCAGGAGGCGATTTCGGAACCGTGAGGATGTCGGCAACCCGCACCGATGCGACAGCGGTTGCACCCAACACATTTAATAATGCCACTAATTTTGCTTTAGGCGCTAATCTGAAAATTTCTAAAATGCTAAGTTCCGAGATTAATGTGGCCTATAACCAGAGTTATCGGTATAACACCCCTGAAATTGGCACGAATAATTCCTGGTCTAAGTTTTCGGTCTACGGGATGTCGCGGGAGTACAAGCCCCTGGAATACGGACTGTATCTGAACCCGGATGGCTCTAAACGGGATTTTGGCTCCACGTACCCCCAGCAGGAATATGGTAAAGACCTGTACTGGTATTTTTATCAGAACAACAGCAATTTAAATCGCGATGAGCTGATCTCTACCGTAAAATTAAATGCTGAGATCACTCCGTGGTTAAATGCCTTTGTACGCACTTCGGCTAATCTTATAGCTTCTAAATTTGAAACGATCAATACCACTCCGAATGCGGATAAAGTGACCGGAGGTTATTATCAAAAAGATATTGATAATGATAAAATCCTGAATACGGATTTAATGGTTACTGCTCATAAAGACAATTTGTTTTTGAATGGTTTTAATGCCAGTGTTTCGGGAATGTTTAACAGTTATTCCAATGGTTCTATGGGTGAGTGGGGGAAAAACGGAGGCAAATTTCTTGTGCCCGGTATTTACTCCTTAAATAACATTATAGATGTGGACAGGTCATACGTGCCTTCAAACAGGGAGGATATAGGCGCATATAAATATTATGTGGGTGAAAGGAGGTATGAGGTGAAATCCCAATCGTTATTGGGGATCCTGAACCTTAGTTACGGGAATTACCTGTTTTTGGATCTTACCGGGAGAAACGATATTAACTCCACCTTAACCCCCAGTAAAAATTCCACTTTTTACCCATCGGCCAGCTTGGGCTTTGTATTTACCGACGCTTTCAATATGGCAGCTACCGGTAATTTCTTATCGTATGGAAAGTTGCGATTTGCCTATGGAGAAAGCGCTAATGCAACTGATCCGTATAAATTAGGTTTCACTTATGATGTGGGTTCTTTTGGAGGTCAGCCCACCAATTCAATACCTTCTACGTTGAGCCCGGAAGAATTAGGTTTTCAAACTTCCAGCTCTATTGAAGTAGGAGCCAGTTTAGGCTTTTTCCAGGACCGCTTGAACCTGGATCTGACCTATTATAGCATCAGTTCTAAAAATCAAATCCTTTCAGCGGATATTGCTCCCTCCTCAGGAGCTTCAGTTGTTACCTTCAATTCAGGCGAATTGACTAATAAAGGAATTGAGTTTATTATAAATGCGTCAGTTATAAGGAATAGAAATTTTAGCTGGAATCTTATGCTAAACGGCGCCAAAAATGAAAACAAAGTGGTGTCTCTTGCTCCGGGCATCAGAGAACTTCGAATTGCCGATGTATTTGGAAACCTGGGCGTATTTATGCGGGTAACGCCCGGCGATTCTTATGGCACTATTTATGGAACCGATTTTGAAAGAGATGCCAGCGGTAATAAATTATTGTACAATGTAAAAGACAATTCCGGTAATGTGTATGGTACCTTATATAAGGTAACCAATGAACCGGTGGCTATTGGTAATGCAGCGCCTAAACTTACCGGGGGATTTGGAAATACATTCCGGTATAAGAACTTCAGTCTTTATGGATTAGTGGACTTTAAAGTGGGTGGAGATATGTATTCTTTCGACCACTCCACCGCTATGGGCAGTGGTATTTCTCCCGAAACCGTGGTGGAAAGAAACGGAGGTGGATTACCCTATACTTTCCCTGATGGTTCTTCTGCCAATGTGGGTGTAATTATGGAAGGATTCAATATTGACGATGGAAAAATCAATGACCGTGTAGTAAATCCGATTTATAAATATGCCGGCTCTTATACAGGATGGACACACCTGAATCGGCCGAGAAGTTTGTCAGTGTTTGAAAATACATGGTTCAAAATGAGAGAAGTGGCGCTGAGTTATCAATTGCCTTCCGGTGTTTTAAAGGGCAGTAAAGTATTTCAGAATCTTTCATTATCTCTGATCGGGAGAAACCTGTTTTATATATACTCCAGCCTCCCCGATCACCTGAATCCCGAGGCTATTAATGGTATTGGAAACGGACAGGGTTTGCAGTGGTCTGGTATGCCAAGTATCCGTTCATTGGGAATAAGTCTGAAAGCACAATTCTAATTTTTAAAACTTTAGTATGAACTATAAAAATATGAAGACAATAATTTTACCGGCATTCTTTGCGGGTGTATTGATTTTCGCGGTCTCTTCCTGTAATAAAGATTTTGGAAACATTAATGACCCCTGGGCCAACAAAACCTATACGGCTGGAATTGCACCCATGTATAATGGGATCGCTTCCGGAATGACTGAACAAGGCAGAGGGCTGTTCTCCGCTTTTATTTACCAAAGCTCTCAACTTGCGGCTAACTATGCGGCCTCGGGCTATAGGCTGGATAATTCCGTAGGAGGGATATGGGATAATTATTATGCGGCATTGGCAGACTTCAGAAGAGTATCGGATATGATTGATGCAGCCCCCGATGCGACAAAGATGACGAATATCAAAGCCATGCTGACCACGTTAATAGCCTATAAGTCGCTATTAACGACAACCTTATATGGTAATATGCCTTATGCGGAAGCAGGGAAGGCGATCTATGGTCCCAATTTTTATCGGCCCGTATATGATGAACAGCAAGCCATCTTTACAGATGCTTTGGATAATTTGAAATGGGCATCGGAGAATTTTACAACTGCAGGCGATCAAGTCTCTCTGGGCGGTTCTGAAACTCTTTTCGGAAATGATATTACAAAATGGACCAGATTTGCCAACTCCTTGCGTTTACGATATGCAATGGTGATGAGAAATAAGAACACAGCAGCGGCAGATGCCATTATTGCCGATGTATTAGCCAAGCCGTTACTTGCCCCTGATGAATTCGCCGGAGTTGATCCCGACATTGTTGGCGGGCTACAAATTGACCGGGCTGGATCTTTCAGAGGGAACTCCTATGTGCGTATGGGTTCTACCATGTGGGATGCAATGTCGAGTTCAAATGCTACGGATGGTTCAGGAATATTCGATCTGAGGACAAAAATATTTTTTGAACCCAACAGCGAAGGAGATTGGAAGCCTTATCCGCAAAACCCGCCGTCAGGTACAATGGCTGAAACGGATAATGGTGGAAACGGTGGCGGAAATGACCCGTACAGAGAGCTAAGGTTAGAGACCTGGACGCCGACGGGCGAATACCACTATTCTCCGTTTAACCTGTATTATGTTTGCGACCGGACTTTTCCTGATCTGTTTATTACGGGATCAGAAGTGAGTTTCTTAAAAGCGGAAATTTACAATCGAGGGATCGGGGGTGTTTCTGCAAATGCTGCAACTGCAAAACAGCATTACGAAGATGGGATAACCTCTTCCGTAAATTTCTGGTACAAACTGGCCAATGGTTCATCCGTATGGGTTAATAATAAACCGGCTGCGGCGCCTGCTCCTGCCGAATTAAATACGATGTTGTCCCGTCCTGAAGTGACCTATAGCGCTTCTCCTGAGGATGGATTAAAACAAATCTATAAGCAATATTGGATATCGTTGTTTCATCAGCCCTTCGAAGCATGGACGTTGAAACGCAGGACCGCGGATGCAACGCCAAATGTACCATTAGCGCCAACCAGTGAAGCATTAAACCTCAATAGATTGGTATATCCAACCGGGGAGATCACCTCTAACTATGATAATTGGAAGGCACAAACGGGTGGTACGGATAATAAATCTGTAAAGCCCTGGTTTATGCCCTGATATCGCTGAAATATTAAAGATCAGCCACTGATGCACGGATGGGGGGTATTATACGCATTTAATATTCGTGCATTAGTGGCTATATCTTTTTTCGCAGATTTCTAACCTGTCAGGTCAGCCCTGATAAGTCAGAGGTTTTCTGACCCTAACCTGACAGGTTGTTTGGATAGTGTCAGGAATTTGTGACGCAATTCTTCATCGGGGATTATACACTCTTCACTTCTTCCAAACCAATGGTATCGGTGCCGGGCAATGAAGTCGTAACACTCATCTCTGATAAACCCCGGAATGATATAGCCGATAGCCCACAATTTCCAAAGCCCGTTTAAGCGCCGGCTGATCCTGAGAGCAGCGCCTGATTTTGTATATACTTTCTCGTTTTCTATCAAAACGATACTGTTTGTTTTTTGATCGGGAACTGGATGTTTTTTTAGCAGTTGCCTTGCGATATCCGATTGCAGCGGAGCAAACCGGAAGCGATCTTCAGCATCGTGGCGGATGATAAAACGCACGGCGCCGTTGCAGAGATTACAAACCCCGTCAAAAAGAACGATCAGCTTATCGGTCAAGTTATCCATAAAGTTTAAAGTTATTATATTAAATGCGCTTTAAGAAAATGAGCCAGGGACCTCACTGCGGTGGAGTACTTACGTCGTTGTTGGTGTTCGTGAGAGGGGCAACGTGAGTTGGCATCACCAACAACAGTATCGTCAAAAAGAAAAGAATCATTCTGGCGGGGCCCAAAGTAAACAGCATACCCTATAAATTCCTGGGTGTTGTTGGTGAAGCTGATGCACAAGAACCTACGCGCAACACCAACAACGGTGCAACACTTTCAAAATAATATTGCCAGACGGCTATGATTCTTTAAAATATTGATGTATGTTACTACCAATAAACCTTGTTATATGAAGCCCACACCACTTTTACTCCTGCTTTTTTGCTTCGGTGCCATCTCCTGCAAAAAAGATGGGCTTACTAAGGAAACGCAAAAAGGCGCCAATACATTTTCGTGTTTGATTGACGGAAATGTTTATAAACCCTGTTCGAATACTATAATTGGAGGTCCTAATGATCCTCCTCTCTATGGAGGATTATCCATATCCGACAATGTAACTTGGGCTTTTATCGGAGCTTCCTGTAACAACCCACACAATTGGAATAAGAATATAACAATTCAAATTGATAATCTCACTGGTCCCGGAGAATATATGCTCTCTGATCGTTTCAATACTATTGTTTACACTATTTACGAAAATAATCTTACCAGCAATTATTCGTCTTATAATACAGGCAAAGGGAAGATTACAATTACTAAAGATGATAGAGCAAATACAATATTGTCCGGCACATTTGAATTTGAAGGGGTTGATAATGATGAGCCGGGAAAGATCGTAAAGGTTACTTCTGGTCGCTTTGATCTTAACTATAGACGATAACATATTTCTCCTAAACCAAAACCTATTTTACGCCGTTGTTGGTGTTCGTGAGAGGGGCAACGTGAGTTGGCATCACCAACAACAGTATCGTCAAAAAGAATCATTCTGGCGGGGCTCAAAGTGAACAGCATACACTATAAACGCCTGGGTGTTGTTGGTGAAGCTGATGCACACGAATCTGCGCGCAACACCAACAACGGCGCAAATTAAATTATTTACCAATAGAACCTCCCTCTTCAGAGGGGGCATTTAAACAAATGAAAGGATCTAAAAAACAATAAGGACCAGCCACTGATGCACGGATGGATTTGGAGCCGTTGTTGGTGTTCTTGAGAGGGGCAACGTGAGTTGGCATCACCAACAACAGTATCGTCAAAAAAAAAGAATCATTCTGGTGGGGCTCAAAGTGAACAGCATACACTATAAACGCCTGGGTGTTGTTGGTGAAGCTGATGCACACGAATCTGCGCGCAACACCAACAACGGCGCAAAAGGTATTCTTGTCAACCGAATTGTGTATTATCCTCAAATTAGCGCTCACGATATTCTGCATTTCTCAGCGTCCCTTTAAAAATTGGGGAATAAAATAAATAAACGGAAAAAGTTCCATTTCAAAAAAGAAAAATGTATCTTTGGAGAAATATATAGAATATGGCAAAGAAATATTCATACAATGATGGGTCTGATATGATGGAGAGCCTTCCACGTGTAGAAGAATATGCTGCCACCTATCTTTATGCTACCCAGCCCCGCAACGATATTGATTTCATTAATGCACTAAAGCAATTAATAGGATTGAATTTAAGTGTTTTGGCCCGCTGGTTGAATATTACCCCAAGAACTTTTAAAAACTACCTCGATAAAGGAAATATTACACTTAAAGAAAACCTCCGGGAGCATATTATTATGGTTCTTGCTCTTTATAAACATGGCGCCGAGGTGTTTGGAAATATTCCCGATTTTGAAACCTGGTTGTCCGAAAAAAATATTTTACTTAGTAGTAAAGCTCCTTCTGATTTTCTGGATACTATTTCCGGAATTCGTTTTATTGACAGTCGCCTTACTGCTATTGAATATGGCGACAATGCCTGATTATGATCGTTTATAATATACGCCGGGCAAAATATGCCAAACGGCTCTTAGCTTCTGGTATTGCCAACAGGTGGAACAAAGATGAAGAATATGTTATTTATACGGGGAGTTCTGTCTCTCTTGCTGCACTGGAGATGGTAGCCCACCGGAATGCAATCCGAATTACAGATAAGTACAAGTTATTGGCGATTGAGATTACTGCAATACCGAAGGATATTACCCGGTTGCAAATTAAAGATTTGCCCCAAAACTGGCGGTCTATCCAGGGCTACCCCGGTTTGCAGCAGATCGGCTCCGACTGGTATCAGCTTAATAAATCGCTTTTGCTGGAAGTTCCTTCGGTATTGATACCATCTGAAAAAAATATTTTAATTAACACAAGACACCCTGGTTTTCAGGAGAAAGTGAACCTTATTAAAACGGAAAACTTTAGTTGGGATCAAAGACTGTTGTAGGGAGGAGTTCATTTTTGAAAGAGCTGTTGTACCGCTATCTTCCTGAAGTTACATAAGCTGTTGTGTTAACACAGAATTCAAATTCTTTTTTCTTTTTAAAGCGTTAATTTAGATCTATAAATTATTGTATCAAAAATGGCTACCCGAAGAAAGTTTTTACAAACTTCTGTAATAAGTTCCGCATCTGTGTTGGCAAACAGGCAGACTTTGGCAGACACTATAAAATATCCCCGTGATGTGAAGAAAGATCAACCCATAGTGATATCTACCTGGGACTTTGGCAAAGCGGCCAATGCAGCGGCCTGGGCAGTATTAAGTAAAGGAGGGCGGGCATTGGATGCCGTCGAGGCAGGTGTAAAAATACCCGAGGCAGATCCTTCCAATCGGAGTGTGGGATATGGCGGATTGCCGGACAGAGATGGGCATGTTACGCTGGACGCCTGCATTATGGATGAGTTTTACAATTGCGGTTCGGTGATGGCTTTGGAGCATATCATCCATGCCATATCGGTTGCCAGATTGGTGATGGAAAAAACGCCCCATATTGTACTTGCAGGAGATGGAGCCTTGCAATTTGCTTTAGCTAATGGGTTCAAAAAAGATAATCTTCTTACTCCTGAAAGTGAGAGGGCCTGGAAGGAATGGCTGAAAACGTCTCGTTATGAGCCAGTGATGAATATAGAAAACAAACTTTATAATAAAGATAAAGACCTCCTACCGGGCAATTCTTCTAATCATGATACCATCGGCATGGTGGCTCTGGATGCAAATGGAAACCTGAGCGGGGCTTGTACCACCAGTGGGATGGCCTATAAGATCCATGGCAGGGTGGGAGATTCCCCAATTATAGGCGCTGGTTTGTACGTGGACAATGAAATAGGTGCGGCTACGTCCACGGGGGTTGGAGAGGAAGTAATCCGTATTGTAGGCTCCCATTTAGTAGTGGAACTGATGCGACAGGGGCATAAGCCTGAGTCTGCCTGTAAAGAGGCGGTTCAACGTATTATTCAAAGAAGCCCCGAAAAGGCGAAGAAGATTCAGGTGGGTTTTCTTGCCCTGAATAAAAAGGGTGAATACGGCGCTTATGCCTTACAGAAGGGGTTTAGTTATGCTGTCAGAAGCGGGAAAGAAGAAGATGTATATCATTCAAAAAGTATCTATTAAATGTTATTCAGGAATTACAGATAACTACAAATTAGGTACTATAGCAACCCGATGCCCCCATATAATGCAGACGTAACCAGGAGAACCTTTTTTTAATGCAAGAAATCCGGCAGAGATGAAACAAATCATTCTGCCGGATTAATCAGTGATAACATATTTAGGCCACCTGTTTAACCTGTACAGGATCCACTACCTCCAATATCTTGTATTTCTTTAACCCTGAAGGCATCCTCCATTCCACCTCATCACCCTTTTTGAATCCGATTAGGGCTGCGGCCATTGGAGTAAGAATAGAAATTTTCCGCTGTTTAATATCAGCGTGCGGAGGCATTACAATAGTAAGTTCCGTTATTTTTTGAGTTGCTGTGTCTTCTATCTGCACTTTTGAGTTCAACCGAATGGTTTGGGCAGGAAATTCATTATCCTTTACTACAATTGCTCTGCTTAATTCGTAGGCCAGGGTCATTTCTTCCTGAGCATCACTGACCAGAGATATACCTACCAATTGCTTTAACAAACGAAAATCTTCTTCGCAAAGCAATACAGGGTTTTTTTCCTTATTCATAAAATGTAAAATTTATAGGTGAAAAATAAAAGATTTAATAGCTAAGCAATTCAAATGGGAAAGATTTTTACCTGTTCTCTGCATTTCTTCTTTTTTTTGCAGAGAAGTAATCGGAAATTATTTTTTTACTGTGCATTCTGGAAATAATCACCGGCACTAATAATAAAATCAGGGAGAATATCCAGAGCCAGAATTTTTCTTTCAGCAACCCGGCAATCAGGATCGTTATACTTATCCCATATATCAGTCCAACCGCAATGTTCTTAACCGGCAAGGTTAATATATAACGTTTCATAAACAAACAATTTAAAAAGTGAAAATGAAAAATGAAAAATGAAAAAATAAGAATATACCCCCGAACTAAAGCACTTATATGTTACAGTTCGGGGCAGCTACGAGGAAATCTCTAAGGCTTGATATTTTACCCTGCTTATTAAATAAATTCAGAGTAAAAAGATGAAAAACCAGATATACATCGTCAAATACAGAAAACCGACTTTTCTGCATTTGAGAAGGATGATTATATGACGTATATCTTTTAAGCATTATGTATAGAAAACAAATATACCAAAAAGTAAACTAAAATCCAATTATAAATCTTTTGAACCGAATTTTCGTAGGGATATCCAGAGTGGGATGACACACCAGAGGGTCAATGTGAAAAAGGATAAAGCAATACCTATTTGGGTTCCGAAGAAGTTTCTGAAAATAGCGCCTGTATATCCCATAAGAGCAGAAACGTCCATTTGAAGTAAGATTAAAATGCGACTCAGATCAATAGGATTTAATGCGCTAACAGCCACCATTGCTTTTTCCAGCGGATAGTCAGCAAATTGAAACAACAGAAATAAAACCAATCCATCAAAAAGTAAAGCAAAATACAGCCAAAGCAGGATCACTTTTCCAATGCCTTTTGCTTTATCTCTGGTAGTTACCGCAGCCAGAATAGCTACGGCTACAAATATAACAGAAAGCAATAAGCCGGTTCCTAACATCATTATTCCGGTGGTTGAAGGTTGATATAACAATATAGGGATGCCGGCACCAATAAAAAAAGAAAGACTCATCGAAAGGGCTAAACCCGAAAACAGGCTTAACCAGATTGATTTTCGCTTTAAGGGTTGGCTTACCAATAACTCAATAAATTCTGAACTATTATACATGTAAATGGTAGCGAATACCATACTTACCAGCGGAACAATAAGCAGGATAACATTTAACAAACTTAATAAACCTTTTGCGGTATTGTCTTCCAGATTAAATACACTTAATGACATTACCAGCAAAAAGGTAGTGTAGGCAATTACTATCTTATTGCGAAGAATGTCAGCAATAACGTATTTTATAATCTTTTTCATTCTAATTGTTTATGATCATCTTTTCAGTTCGTCATGATACTGGCAATCGCCTTTGTCAACTGCGTTTCTCCGGTATCTGCATGCAACGCTTCTATGCTCTTATGAAATCTTAATTTGCCTTCCTGCATATAGATTACCTGTGTTACCAGATCATCTAATTCACTCAGCACATGTGACGTAATTAGAATCAGTTTCCCTTTTTCTTTTTCGGCTACTATCTTTTCTTTTAGTATGCCCGAAGCTACCGGATCCAGTCCGGCAGTAGGTTCATCTAAAATCAGAACCGAGGGGTTGAAAAGAAAAGCCAAAGAGGCGCTCACCTTCTGTCTGGTGCCGCCGGACAGGGTTCTCATTCGCTTGTTGATCAGGCTATTTAAGTTAAACGTTTCAATCAACTCTTCATCCGTTTTTGCATCTTTTGTTTTTCTGATATCCCGCATCATATCAAGTACCTGACCTATCGTCATATTCTCAGGGTACCGTCCTATCTGCGGCATATAGCCTATATTTTTACGGTATTCCCAGTCATGCAGGATGTTCTTCCCGTTGAAAGTGATAAAGCCACTATCTGGTACTACCATTCCAAGAATTGTTTTTGCCAATGTGGTTTTCCCGCTCCCGTTAGGTCCTATTAGTGCGATGCATTCTCCTTTGTTACAGGTAACAGAAACATTATCAAGTGCTTTAAGCTTTCCAAAATTTTTTGAAACATTGCTGGTAATAATCATAATGCTAATGGTTTCATTAAGGGGTGATCGTCCTTCAGGTCTTCCGGTGTCAAACTCGGCAATATCTTTTCCGTTTTATCAAGAAGTGAGGTAATAAAACTCCGGAATAACATCATTGCCGGGGGATTCTTTTCAACTATCATAGAATAAACACTAACAGGTCTGAAGGGAATATCTCCAATTTTATCTTTATTCAGATCGTATCCTTCGTACTTATCCCAATAGTTATTTTTAAAGGTATTTAACACCAAAGAGCCATTGGTGCCGATGTCGAAGGTGTTACCGATAAAATTGTTTTTTTCCACTTTGATGTCCATGCAGTTCGCCTGCATTTTAATGGCCCAGCCATTACTTTTAAAGATATTTCTTTCTATTTCTATTCTGCTGGAACCATCGGCAAAAACCCCCATGGTATTTCCGGTAAAATGATTTCCCTCTATTTTTCCGTCTGAAATTTCTTTGAGCAGCAATCCATAGGCTGCATCTCCCCAGTTATCTTCGAATCGGTTGTCTTTCATGGTCACATGTCGGGTATACATTACGGCTACGCCTGCTCCATTATTACGGAAGAGATTATTAACATAGCTGTTGTAGTGGGCAAACATGAAATGCAATCCATAACGAAGATTATTCAGTATGGTATTTTCCTCAACCAGAGAATGGGTTACAAATTCAAGATAAATTCCGTCTCTGTGGCCTTTTACCGTATTATTGAATATGTGTAAACTATCGCTCTTCCATGCATGTATGCCATTGCCCGACAATTGGGTTTCCACACTTGTTGCCGTAACGCTGTTATTTTTGATAGTGCAATGCTGACTTTGCTGAGAGTAGATACCAAAATAATTTTCTTCTAAGATATTATTAATAATTGTGACGTGATGGGTGTTATAAATTTTAATCCCGGAAATATCCGTCATGGAGGAATGTCCTGAATTGCGGATTAAAAAGCCGTCAACAATAACGTAGGGTGACCTGATAGATATAGGTTCATGTTTTTTTTCACCATCCAGAACAGGATGATTTATTCCTTTCAGTACAAGGGGTTTATTAACTGTAATATTGCCTGCTCTGTAGTTGCCTTCTGCTACCAGAATGGTATCGCCTGCGTCTGCCAAATCAATACCTTGCTGGATGGAAGTTATTTCTTGTCCGTTACCAACTTTTATAGTTTTGGCGAAAGTGCCAACGGAAAAGGTTATAGAGAGAAATAAATATAAAAAAAAGATTTTGTTCATTTTAATTATCACTTGTCCGCAACCTCCTCTGTTTCTTTATTGGGATGCTATTTCATTCCAGGAGATTACCGTTCCACTAAACTCATCACTTGCAGATTTCCGATCTGCTTCATTTGCAAAAGCAGCAGAATTTCCACCCATAGGGCTTTTCAGCTGGTCGCTTTTTAATAACAGTGCATTTTCTGCTTCAAGCCATTGGTCAGGTTGGCTGAAATTAGCGAGGTAATAATTCTTTACCGTGCTCTTATCCCATTCCGGCGCTGATACAAAGGAAAGCATGCAATGAATGTCATCAAATTTATACAACTTTCCTTTTTGTGTGATTAATTCAGCCGCGAAACGGGTGTCACTTATACCCATTTTACAAAAGGAGCACTGGTCAACTCCTATCTTAACGGGTTGTGGACCCGAACTACAGGAAGCGAAGCTAAACAGGGAGAACAGCGCTATTACAGCTACCGGCATGGAGCGTTTTTTCAACTTTTTATGCTT
>CAZFGP010000127.1:0-12611 GCA_964518685.1 uncultured Terrimonas sp. | reverse complement strand
GAAGCACTTATAAACGGTGAACATCACAAATTGCCGGAATTAGCAAAAGCGTATGGGAAGAAGCTGCCTTCGACAAGCTCAGGCAGCAACCTGACAAGCTCAGGCAGCAACCTGACAAGCTCAGGCAGCAACTTAACAAGTTCAGGCAGCAACCTGACAAGCTCAGGTAGCAATTCGACAAGTAAAGACGGAGGTGGCTGAGCCTGCCGAAGCCACTGGTGTGCCCCACTCCGAACAAGGAGAAAAAAATCGAAATCCCATCTCCGACAATGACATAAATTCATAACTCAAACCAACCTCAATTTTTCTTAGTTTTTCAAACCTCATTCCACTAAGGCCAAAGACTAATCACTTCCTGAACAATTATGTATCCCCCCATTACAAGAACAAACCAACCAAATCCCCTTTTCAATTGCACGCCTGAAATTCTCTTCGAGAGCTGCGTGCCTATCAATATGCCTGCTGAAGCAATAGCAGTAACTTCGAGAAGAAAAATCCAGTCTATATCATAATGCCCCAAATCTCCGGTAAAACCAACAAGGGAATTGACTGCTATAATCAGCAGTGAAGTACCTACAGCCTCTTTCATGGGAAGTTTTAATATTAAAACCAACGCCGGAATAATCAGAAAACCTCCACCTGCTCCCAAAAACCCGGTTACGCACCCAATACCTAACCCAAAAAGCGCCAATTCCAGATAATCCCGCAGATGCCGAATACGGTCTTTTTCGGGCAACACAATTTTTGCCTTCTTCAACATAGATAAAGACGCGGCTAACATCAGGATGGCAAACAGGATCATAATAAGTACCGATTTAGTAATCGTAAATGGGCCGATAATCCATAATTGTTCAGGGATTGCAGGTACCACGTATAACCTAACAAAATAAACCGTTGCCGGCGATACCACCCCTAATGGTAAGGCCAGATTAATCTGAGCCTGTCCTTTTCTAAAATTGTCTACCGCTCCAATAAGACTTGTAACACCTACAATAAAAAGAGAATAAGAAACAGCTAAAACAGGAGATAGTCCAAATACATATACCAGGAGTGGAACTGTCAATATGGAGCCCCCTCCTCCAATGAGCCCCAGGGATACTCCTATCAAAACCGCTATTCCATAACCTATGATTTCCATCACATCAAATGATTCCAGATGATTTCATAAATATTTGTTGCCTGTAGATCTTTTATTCCAGAGGGATTATCTGTAATCAAAACGGGATGGTAGGCTGGATCTGTCAGGATGCTGCCATGGGATCCTTTTACCAGCGTAGCATCCAGAGGAATAACATCCATTACATATCTTAAACCGAGCTTTTTTCGGAACAACTTATACCCTGCACGGGTCTTTGAAGTCATAAATAATTCTACCGGATCATATCCCGGTTTTTTATGAATATCTACCACCCTTGCATAATCAGGAGCGAAATCATCATTCAACCAAAAATAATAGGTAAACCAACTATTCTGATCAGCCACCAACACCAGGTCACCGGATCTTTCATGATCAATATGATATTTCTTTTGTTCTTCCTGATCCAATACCATAGCCACTCCGGGGAGCGCGGATACCGTTTCCTTTACTAATGCATATTCCTTTGGATCGTTGATATAGATATGTGCAACCTGATGATCTGCTACGGCAAAAGCTTTAGACTCACCCGCATCCAATAATTCCAATCCTCTTTCCGTTCTGATCGCTAACAGTTCTTTTTCGCGCAGTATCCTGTTGATATGAATCGGATTATTTACCGGCGTAATGCCGTATTCAGATAATAGAATAATCCGCGCATTTTTTGATTGAAAATACCTGATTATTTTTTCAACCAGCTGATCTATTTCACCCAGATGATTATGGATTACGGCAAAATCAGGGCCATATTTCTGCAGGCAATAATCCAAATGAGGCAGATAAACCAGGGTAAGCGTAGGATTGTATTGCTCATCGGTATACAGGGTAGCGTCCGATATCCATTGTGATGATTTGATATTGGAACCCGGACCCCAGAAGGAAAACAAAGGAAAGGTTCCAAACTTTGCCTGAAGTTCGTCTCTCAAGGACGCAGGATGTGAATAACAATCCGGCATTTTACGTCCGTCTGCTAAATAATTCGGACGTGGAGTTACTGCAAAGTCTGTGGCAGAATACATATTGTACCACCAAAACATTTTCGATGCAGTAAAGGAAGGATCAGAACGCTTTGCTTTTTCCCATATCTTTTCAGACTCTACCAGCCTGTTAGATTGTTTCCAAAACTTAATTTCACATTCCTTTTTATCGTACCAACCATTGCTAACAATACCATGTTCATTGGGCCATTTTCCAGTAATATATGTAGATTGTACCGCTGTGGTTACCGCCGGGAGCATTGGCTCAATAGTTTGTATATTTCTGCCGGCAATATAGCTTTTCAAAAATGGAGTATGTCCGCCAATCAAATTGGAAGACAGCCCGACAATATCAATAACAACTGTTTTGTGCATAGTCAAAAAGCATTAAGATTGGGTTTGCCTGAATATTCAATTCAGTTTAGCTGACACAGGGTGCTATTTTCATTTAACGGTTATCTGCTAATAAACTCTTCACCCATTGCATTTCCCTGATAATGGAATCAGCAACAGGTAATTTTTGTGCTTCCGGCAATACTTCCCAGGTATAGGTTTCCACTTCAAGATGAGAAGTAAACGGGTCTTGCTTGTGAAGTGCTACCACCTTTTCAATATCTTTTTGGGTAGATCTAAGTAAACCCAATTTTTCCTCAAACACCGGAACATGAAAATGGGCACGCCATTCCTTTGCTAAAGACGGGTCTGCAACGTTCAGCGCATCAGGCAGGTCACGATATCTTTTCAGTTGCCCGTTGTGTTGCAATGCCACTACCTGATGCAGATAGACTGGTTCGTTGTAGCCTGAAAATGACGTAATAACCGCATTCCGCTTTACCGGATTCTCCGGCAGTTCTGCCCTTAATGCAGCACTAATCTGAATTTTTCCAGTCCTTATACCCAGGGTCTTCAACTCCTGGATCATAGCAACATGATCTTCAAAGCCCACTGCAAAATGACACACATCATAACAAAGCTGGATATGCTGCCTGATATGTAACTCAGCCGATTGCTCACTACAGCCAAAATATTTCGAAATAAAAGGGATTCCCAGCGGCACCAAATACTTACTATACCAGTCCAAAAAATCTTTACCATCTCCAAGCAAACCATCCGGCTCTGGCTCTATATCAATATGAATGAGCTTTCCAGTAGTCTGTTTTATCTGGATCAACTGATCCACCACTTGCAACAAATGAAGCGTGGTTTTCATAAATATTTCGGAAACTTGCTCCTCCGAATGCCAAAATCTGTAAGTCAAAGGAGAAGTTGAAATACCTCCTTCCATACCATCAGGCAAAACCCGGGAAAGAATTTTTGCCAATCTTATGGTATAATCTACTCTGTCTTCAGAAGTCCAGTCGGGCGCGTGCACTTTATCTTTAACTACAGTACGATGAAATCCTCCATACGGGAAACCATTCATGGTAAAAACATAACAATCATTAGCGCTTAACCATTGCTGAAAGTTTAATAATTCGCGCTCTTTTATTAGCTCAAGGCTTGCGTTGTCAGACAAGCGCAAACCTATTCCAAAAGGTTCATCGGGAGAAATCTTCTGCTTTATAACCGGGATATACTCCTGTAGTTGTGCAAAGTGATTTTCCCAACTTTCTCCTGCATGGATATTGGTACAATAGGTAAGATGACCATATTTTGTTTTCATATTTTCTTCTTATAAAGCGTTCAGCCACTGACTCGCTTTCTTTAACAAATGAAGGTCCAGGTCATGCACTTCCACCCCTTTGCCGATAGCTTCAAGTAACATTATCGTTAACTGCCCCCCCAAATGTTCTCTGAATTCATGCAAGCCTTTTAAAACTGGACTTTCTTCGTCTTTTATCTCCATGAGCGGATGCGTAATGGCAAAGCCAAGCGATTTTAACAACGATATAATCGTGTGGGCTTCGTCTTCTGTAAGTCGTCCGGAAAACCAGGAATATACACTATCGAGAGCAATACCCATAGCTACCGCCTCTCCATGCCGGATAGTAAAATTGGAGAGTTGTTCCACTTTGTGGGCACTCCAATGTCCAAAATCAAGTGGTCGGGAAGATCCCATTTCAAAAGGGTCACCACTTGCGATATGGGCAAGGTGCAACGCAGCACATCTCTTTATCAGGCATTGCATAGCCTCCATATCTCTACCCGCCAGTTTACCGGCGTTGTCGCTAAGCCATCCAAAAAAAGTGCTATCCTTTATAAGTGCCACCTTAACAGCCTCTGACATACCAGAACGCCATTCTTCATCAATCAAAGTTGTCAGGAAAAAAAAGTCATTGAAAACAGCTGTTGGGGGAACAAAAGTTCCCAGGAAATTTTTCTTTCCTCTGAAATTAATTCCATTCTTCACCCCAACCCCCGAATCGTTTTGGGAGAGTACTGTTGTAGGTACCCTGATATGCCTGATTCCGCGATGAGACACTGCTGAAGCATACCCGGCGAGATCCAGTACCGCCCCTCCTCCGATTGCAACAATAAAAGAATGTCTGTCTATTCCGTATTGATCAACGGCATCCGCAATTTTATAAAAATATTCTTCCGTATTTTTTATCATTTCCCCACCGGGAACTCTTAACATATCCGGTATCAGGGTATAACCCGGTATATTGGCAAAATATATGCTGATCTGCTCCAAAAGATGAGGATGATAATTAAAGACGCCTTCATCAATAATAAGAAACACCTTTTTTAATGTATCCGTCACTGTTGTATTCAGAAAATCTTTAAAGACGGGGTTGTCCGAAGAAAATAAATGGCTGGTAAAAAAGACTTTATACTTAAACTGTATATCAAATGACTGCTCTATATAATCCATCTCAATGTTAACTAAAGTGGTACAGGAATTGGAAATCTCAGATATTTCAAACAATAAAAATAGGCCTTTAAAGGCTTATTGCCATCAGGTAACCGCAAATAACTTAGCGAGAATAAGAGAAACAGGTAACAACAACAGGATAATCCAGGCAAAATAAAACATTCCAAATGCGGCTGCCCACCCGGCATTCATCACTATCAATGCAATTACACCGGACTTTACCGCTTTACCGATCAATGCGCCTTCAGCATTTCGAATTGCCTTTATTAACGGAGGGAAAATTAAAATTGCAAAAAAGACCATAAAAATAGCGGTAAATCCCAACTGCTGGTTTTTAGCTCCCATGACTGAAATACTTGTCATTACCAGCAAATAAA
Organism: uncultured Terrimonas sp.; assembly: GCA_964518685.1. Classification (GTDB taxonomy): domain Bacteria; phylum Bacteroidota; class Bacteroidia; order Chitinophagales; family Chitinophagaceae; genus Agriterribacter. The sequence goes on along the minus strand of CAZFGP010000127.1, from coordinate 7,307 downwards.
GCATACCGGCAACATATAAGTTCTTCAAATTTCCACCATGCACCTCTCCCCTGCTGATCATGGTTATAGAAGCTATATAAAACACCGGTACTATAGAAAGAAGAGCATAGCGCTGAAGTGTTATCTCAAGAATACTCATTCCTAACAGGAGATTCAATCCCCGGCAAATGCCCATATTAAGTGGACCCAACCAGTTGTGATGTTTCGCCCATTTATCGTACACTACCGCAAAAAGAGCAATGGCTATAGCCAGCATTGCAGAGGAGGAAAACCATCCGGAAGTATGTACCTCGGCGGCTGCTGCAAGACCAATAATGAGTAAGGCCACGCCCCACCATGCGGCAGTTCTTTTAGATACTATTCCACTGGGAATCGCTCTTTCCGGGCGTTCCACCAGATCCAGATCAGCATCAAAAACATCGTTTAAGACTACTCCTCCACCGTATAGTCCTATAGTAGATATAATTAGTAGGGTTAAACCCTGCCAATGCAAATTCTGTTCTGCTCCTGTTAGGGAAACAGCGATAGATGCTCCCGCGAGGATATCCGATATAGCAGTTATAATATTTGCAGGACGCATTAATTGCATCAAACCTATTGCTCTGGTCACTCCCGGCACTTTATCGAATAATAATTGAATTTTTATCAGTACGGGCCTGTTGTCCGCCTCTTAGAACCGTGTTTTTACCAAATTTCAGATTCTGATCTATATTTTTCACGCTGGCAAAATCTGCCTCGTTTATTTGTCCGCTCTGTGCAAAAGCACCAATGGCGTTCTGATAGGTTACTTTTCGGATATCTTCCTTACTGATACCCTTATCTATCATTAGAGCAGCGGTTTTGGGTACTGCAAGTGGATCGCTGATCCCCCAGTCCGCAGCTGAATTAATCAATATTCGTTCCGTTCCCATTTGCTTTACTATATCTGCCATTCGTTCATTACCCATTTTGGTAAAGGGGTAAATTGTAAATCCGGCCCAAAACCCTCTGTCCAGCACTTCCTTCATCGTTTCTTCATTATTGTGGTCAACAATCACCATGCCCGGATCAAGTCCGTGTTCGATGGCTATATCCATGCTCCGGGTAGTACCTCTTTTCTTATCGCGATGGGGGGTATGGATCTGCACGGGAAGGCCTGCTTCTTTTGCCAGTTCTAGTTGCAAACGATAGTATTTTTCTTCAGCGGGCGTTTGGTCATCAAACCCAATTTCACCAACTCCTACAACGCCTTCTTTATAAACAAACAAAGGTAAAATCTCCATCACTTGTTCCGCAAGCGCTTCATTATTGGCTTCCCGTGAATTTAGTCCAATAGTACAATAATGCTTAATACCAAATTGGGATGACCGAAAACGTTCCCAACCAATTAGGCTACTGTAATAATCACGAAAAGTATCTATGCCTGTTCGCGGCTGCCCTACCCAAAAGGCCGGTTCAATAACTGCCACGATACCGGCATCGGCCATGGCTTCATAATCGTCGGTGGTTCGTGAAACCATGTGGATATGCGGGTCAAAAAATTGCATCCCTTTTATCCGTTCCAAATAGGATTTATCTTTAATGCCTGGCTGAAGGTCTTGTTCGGTGATATTATTACTGCAACACATAATTTTTCATTTTTACAGCCAGCGCTTTCCAGTTCAATTGTCCGGAAGCAATAGCCGATTTCATATTCGGGTTTTTATTTAATAATTCCTGTGCCTGCGGGTAACTGCTGTCGTTGCACGCCAAGGCTGCTGCCTCTCTGTTATACTCCTGTTCTGAGGCTGCGAGAAGTTCAATATCCGGGAAAATATCGTCATCAATAAATTTCCCTACACAACGCCAAACCAGCGGATTTAGAAAACGGTGTGCAGCCCATCGCTCATGTGCATAATCCGACAATGTTTTTGCCAGGTCTGCATTTACCCGCTCATCAATACCTATAATTTCCTCCAAAGGATTATCTGTAAAAATAACTTTCAGGATCATCTGATTCCACGCGGGTTCATCCAGATAAGCAGCCGGATAAGGATTGTTGCAAGCTACTGCATTCAGAGCGGCGCCTATACTGCTGCGGATTCCTTCAGCACATCTCTTTCCCCAAAGCTCCGGATAATGAAGCACCGATAAAGCAGCATAAAGCGCTACCAGTTCGTTAACTTCTGCAGTTAAAAATAACCGCTCTATAGTTTGAAAATATTTCTCCTTTTCCGTATGATCCAGATGCGCCAACAGCCAAATGCGGGATAAACGATCCACCGTCCATGAAGAAATATCTAATCCAGCGCCGCCTTCCCTGATAGCAATCACCTTCGCCTCCGACAAATTGAGGTTTGCCTTGCCGGTTTTACGAGGAACAGAAACAAAAGCAATACTAAACTGACGAACATCTGCACCAGATATTATTTTTTCGTTAAGCCAATGCCATAATTCCGGACTTAAATTTTCAATAAGTACCTCCGAAAACAATTTTCTTAGTAGTCCGGCCTCATATTTCAACATAACATTTCTTTTTCTTTTATATCAGAAGACTAATTTCGTATCACAAAGCTAAGTAAGTAATAATAAACTTAATTGTTTGTAAATTTACAGATACAATTATCCTCACATTTAAACTTATTTTATGGTCTTAACTATAATAAATATTATCTTTTGTATTGCCTTTCTGTGGTTCACCTGGGTAAATTTAAATGATATTGATGCATGGTTATGGGTAAGCATCTATCTGATTGCCGCCATCTTGTGCGGTTTAGCAGCTTTTAAATTTTATTATCCGTTAATTTATTTACCGGTTGTTGCTTTTTATCTGTTATATGCCATTATTTTATTTTTTACAAGAGACGGCGTTTGGGACTGGATCACCAAATACAAAATGCAGAATATTGCGGCGACTATGCAGGCTAAGAAACCTTATATTGAAAAAACCAGAGAGTTTTTTGGGCTATTGATCGTTACTGCAGCGTTATTGGTTAATCTCTATGCTGGTTATGCTGCTCACTGAGTAAACAATATCTTTCTGCACTAATTTTTTATTTAAATTGCATCTTTATGATTCGACATACCGTATCGTTTAGTTTAAAATATCCAAAAGGATCTACTGAAGAAAAGGAATTCTTAAATGCGACCCTTATTCTTAAAGATATTCCAGGAGTTCAGCATTTTGAAAGATTAATGCAAACCAGTAAGAAGAATAAATATCATTACGGGTTATCCATGGAATTTTCAGATAAGAAAACTTATGAGAACTACAACAGCCACCCTATTCACACTACTTTTATACAACGGTATTGGATACCCTGGGTCGAAGATTTTTTAGAAACGGATTATGAAGTCATACCCGGATAATCGGATATCTCAAATCACTACGTTCGCGCTCATTGGCTGAGGAAGAATTTTACTATGGATTAACATTTATTAATCGCTAACTCTCTTGTTTATTTCGCTGATCGGCTCTCCATTGTTTTCCTCTTTCAACCATAGTCCAGAAATCCACAGCATCTTTTGGATACGGAATAATCAGCCTGTCACTTTGGGATAATGTTTCTAACCTTTCCTCCAGGTCAGGCGACTTTATCACGGCAAGAAGGTAGTTTTCTATATCTATCGGAGCAAAACTAACTTTAAATTCCGGACGAACTTCTTCACTGTTCATAAAGCATACCTCGCCTTCTCTTTCCTTTTCGGAAACAAAACCGATACACAGTTCTGAAGCAATTTTTTGAATAATTTTTCGATCTATTTCCTTTGTTATTAGTACCTGGTCATTCCCCTTCAGCACCTGTTGCGCAAGTGATCCGGAGATTACAAATACATCACCCTGTCCTTCTTTCATTATACTGCAAAATTACACCTTTTGTTGTTTCAGGTTGGGGATAAAGACCGTAAGCAAACCGATCAATGGTAAGAATGAACAAACTTTATAAACGTACTCAATACTGGTATGATCGGCTAACTCACCCAGTAGTGCAGAACCAAGTCCCCCCATTCCAAAAGCAAAACCATAAAACAATCCGGATACCATACCTACGCTTCCGGGTAACAACTCCTGAGCATATACCAAAATTGCAGGGAAAGCAGAAGAGAGAATAACTCCTATAATGAAGATCAATATCCCGGTCCAAAACAGATTTGCATAAGGAAGCGCTAATGCAAAAGGTGCAACCCCCAGAATAGAGGCCCAAATCACATATTTGCGTCCTATCCGGTCGCCAACTGGGCCGCCAGCCAGAGTGCCGGCAGCAACAGCAAACAAAAAAATGAATAAATATAACTGTGACTGCTGAATACTGACGCCAAATTTATCCATTACAAAAAAAGTGAAATAGGAACTGATACCAGCCATATAAAAAAACTTAGAAAAAATGAGCAACAAAAGAACAATGATAGAGATGACTATTTTAGACTTTGAAAGATGTTGAGGAATGGCAGCAGCTTTCGTCTTCTTATTAATATATAGATAGTTGGCGCTATACCAAAGACCTACCCGCCATAAAACTATGATTGCCAGAAGAGCAATAAGAGAAAGCCAGGAAATACTATGTCTGCCAAAAGGCAGAATAACAAAGGCTGCAATTAGGGGACCCAAGGCGGAGCCACCATTGCCACCCACCTGGAAGATAGACTGGGCCAGACCCCGGCGGGGGCCTGCAGCCATATATGCCACCTTTGAGGCTTCCGGATGAAAAACGGACGATCCTACGCCTATAAGGCCTACAGACACTAAAACCCAGGAAAAACTATCAACAAATGCAAGTAAGATCAACCCGGAAAAACTAAAAGTCATCCCAATCGCGAGAAAAAAAGGTTGTGGTTTTTTATCGGTATACATCCCCACTAAAGGTTGAAAAAAAGAAGCCGCAAGTTGAAAGGTAAGGGTAATCAAACCGATTTGAACGAAGCTTAACGAAAAATCCCCCTTAAGCTGCGGGTAGATAGAGGGGATGATAGATTGTATGGTATCGTTGAGTAAATGGGAAAAACTAATGGCAAATAGAATAGGGAAAACGGTTTCCTGGGCTGTTTTTCCTATTCCATTCGTAATCTTCCCTGTTTCACTTTCTTTTAAATCAATGGTCTTCATAAAAAATGCAAAATTAATGCATCTTATATCTTCTGTCATCTAAAAATTGATTTTGCTACCTTTGCCATCCTCAAAAAAGAAAAAATGTACAGAACACACACCTGTGGAGAGTTAACAATAAATAATACAGGAGCGGAGGTTACACTCGCAGGCTGGGTGCAAACCATAAGAAAATTCGGAAGCATCACTTTTGTGGATCTTCGCGACCGCTATGGCCTAACCCAGTTGTTGTTTGGAGAAAAAATGAACCGGCAATTGGAAGCAGTTCCATTGGGTAGAGAATATGTGGTACAGGTAAGTGGTCTTGTGCTGGAACGCAGCAATAAGAATCCTCATCTTTCTACAGGGGAAATTGAGGTAGACATACGCGAATTTTCGGTTCTTAATCGTTCGGCAATTCCTCCTTTTACGATTCAGGATGATACAGACGGAGGCGATGATCTGCGAATGAAATACCGGTATCTTGATCTGAGGAGAAACGCAGTAAAGCAAAATCTTGAATTACGCTATGCCGTAAACCGTTCTGCCAGAAACTATCTGCATGAAAAGGGATTCATAGATATTGAAACTCCTTTTTTGATAAAATCCACTCCCGAAGGAGCAAGAGATTTTGTAGTGCCTTCCAGGATGAATGCCGGGCAGTTTTATGCGCTGCCCCAAAGTCCTCAAACCTTTAAACAACTGTTGATGGTGAGCGGTTACGATCGTTATTATCAAATTGTAAAATGCTTTAGGGATGAAGACCTGCGAGCCGACCGGCAGCCGGAGTTTACACAAATAGACTGTGAAATGAGCTTTGTGGAGCAGGATGATATCCTTACCATGTTCGAAGGATTAATCCGATGTATTTTTAAGGATGTTAAAAATTTGGATTATACCCAACCCATTGAGAGATTAAGCTGGGAAGAAGCCATGTGGCAATATGGCAATGACAAGCCAGATATTCGGTTTGGAATGTCTGTTGCCAATCTAAAATTTCCATCCCACGTTTTTCCCGGCAAAGGTCCTGTAATGGGCAAACCGTTAGCCGACGGTTTCAAGGTATTCGATGATGCGGAAACAGTAGTTGCTATTGCTGTTCCAGGGTGCAGTGAATACAGCCGCAAGCAAACTGATGAACTGACAGAATGGGTGAAGCGGCCACAGATAGGTATGCGGGGGCTTGCTTTTATTAAATACAATCAGGACGGTACCCTAAAGAGCAGTTTCGACAAATTTTACAGTGAAACCCAATTAAAAGATATAGCAGAAGCTGCAAATGCCAAAACCGGAGATATCATTCTAATCCTTGCAGGAGCCGAGGAAAAGACCCGCAAAGCCATTAGTGAATTACGTTTAGAAATGGGCAAACGTCTGGGCTTACGTAAAGAGAATGAGTTCAGGCTCCTGTGGGTGGTAGACTTCCCCTTATTTGAATATTCCCCTGAGGAGAATCGCTGGGTAGCTCGTCATCACCCATTTACCTCCCCCAAGCCCTCGGACATCAACGACATGATTAACAACAATCCGATAATTGACAATCCGGAAAATTACCTGAAGCACCCGTACGCTAACATTAAAGCTAACGCTTATGATATGGTATTAAACGGAAACGAAATTGGTGGCGGATCCATTCGGATTTTCCAGCGTGACCTGCAGGAAAAAATGTTTATGGCACTGGGTATGAGTAAAGAAGAATCCCTGCATAAATTTGGTTTTCTGTTAGGGGCATTTGAATATGGCGCTCCTCCACACGGAGGAATTGCTTTTGGCTTCGACCGCTTATGTGCTATTTTAGGTGGAAGTGAAAGCATCCGGGATTTCATTGCATTCCCTAAAAACAACAGCGGCCGGGACGTAATGTTAGACGCGCCTGCCACCATTGATAACAAACAATTGGAAGAATTAAGCATTCAGATTAAAGATCAGGATCAAAATAAAAATTAACCCTACAAACATGAAAAGAGCAATAAAAGTATCTAACATATTATCCTGGATTAATGTAATTATTGGTGGCATATTGGTCATCGGTGGGCTATTTAGTATGATGATGGCACCCAATGCGTCTTTAGTATTGGTTTCAGTAGTATTAACGGGTTCTATAGTGTTACACAGTTATGCTACCCTGCAACTCCGCAAAAGCATTCTTCATCCGGAGGTGCCCTTAAGCAAACAAACCCCAATCGGCATACGATTTATCGGATTCATGGCCTTGTTTTTTGCCATCATGAATATTGGCAATGCCTGGGTGATTATTCAAAATGCA
>CAZFGP010000126.1:0-12612 GCA_964518685.1 uncultured Terrimonas sp. | reverse complement strand
CTTTCTCTTATAATTATAAAGGCATTGACAGGTATGGATCAGGAAGATGGATGATGGAAAAGAATACAATAGTATTTACCAGCAGGCTCCAACCAGCAAGAAATTATAAGTTGCTATCGGCAAGAAGAGTAAATGATAATTATGTAACCATAAAATTTACGGATCCCGACCCCCTTATCGTTAAAGGAGTGGAATGTACCTTATTTACCTCAAGAGGGAAACAGAAATTGTTTACCGGGGAGGACGGTATAGCAAGATTTCCGAAGAACGTGGTTGATTCTATTCAGGTATTTTCTTCTCTTTTTCCTGATCATTCTATTACTTATATTGTATCTAACAAGATTCAAAATTATTTTGAGTTTGCATTTGAAAAATGGATAGCAGAAGTTTTTTTTAAAGACTTTATCTTGCATGTTACTAATAATCTGCTTATTGGACCTCATCCTCTCTTAAAAGGGAATCAGTTTAGGTATACAAAAGAAGGTCAATAGACTACCCTCATAAGATCGAGCGACAGCTATTAATAAGGATTAAATTTGGATTTCCTCCCGGAATAAGGTGCAGGTTTTGGTTATCTGCTTTACAACTAATATTTTTGTCCTCTTCAAATTTTATAAAGATGCCAAATCGGGTTATACAATTTCGCCAGGCATTGCGGGAAGCAATGAGTGAAGAAATGAGGAGAGATGAACATGTGTTTTTAATGGGTGAAGAAGTAGCAGAATATAATGGGGCCTATAAGGTAAGTCAGGGAATGCTGAACGAGTTCGGACCGCAAAGGGTCATTGACACCCCCATTTCAGAACTTGGATTTACCGGAGTGGCGGTAGGTGCAGCGCAGAACGGGCTTCGACCCATTGTAGAATTCATGACCTGGAACTTTGCACTTCTGGCACTGGATCAAATATTAAATACGGCTTCTAAAATGCTGGCAATGAGCGGTGGTCAGGTAGGCTGTCCTATAGTGTTCAGAGGCCCTAACGGGTCAGCAGGTCAATTGGGCGCCCAGCACTCCACTGCATTTGAAAATATGTATGCCAATTTACCCGGACTAAAGGTAATATCGGTATCCAACCCATACGACGCTAAAGGATTATTGAAAAGCGCAATCCGAGATGAAGATCCGGTAGTTTTCATGGAAAGTGAGGTGATGTACGGCGACAAGGGAGAAGTGCCGGAAGAAGAATATCTTATTCCTATTGGTAAAGCGGATATAAAAAGACCTGGCACCGATGTTACCGTGGTATCTTTCAACAAAATGATGAAAGTTGCATTAGGAGCAGCAGAAGAACTGGCTAAAGAAAATATTAGTGCAGAAGTAATAGACCTTAGAACGATCCGCCCACTGGATTGGCATACTATCCTGGAATCGGTTAAGAAAACTAATCGCCTGGTTATAGTTGAAGAACAATGGCCTTATGCTTCTATATCATCTGAAATAGCTTACCGCATTCAAAAAGAAGGATTTGATTATCTGGACGCCCCGGTTCGTCGTATTACCAGTGTTGATGCGCCCATGCATTATGCTCCTAATCTGGTTGCGGCTTATCTGCCGGATATACCGCGAACCGTAAAACTCATAAAGGAAGTAATGTATCTGAAAAAATAATTTTTCCAAAATAGGTAACCTATTTATCCCGGAGCAAAATCTCCGGGCTTTTTTTTGACTACCTTTGAAAGTGTGGAAAAAACAATTGCAGCGCTGTTATCCGGATTAATTTGTTATCGAAACATCTGATATACATCATTTCTAATCGCAAGCTTCAAATAAACTTTTTCTTCAATCATGAGAATCATTTTTTTAATTTTACTAACTTCTTTTTCGCTGCATTCCTCAGGTCAGCACGCAACGCCTACATTGAATGAAGATACGATTCCCTTAATGACTGAAGTGGTAGTTAAGGGGTTTGAATCTCAAAGACGATTGCTGGAAACCCCTGTATCTGCAGCCGTGGTAGGCAGAAACGATATTAACCGGTATTCTCCTGCCTCCTTAACTTCCGCTATCAATGCCGTACCTGGCATCAGGATGGAAGAAAGGTCGCCGGGAAGTTACCGGCTGAGCATTAGAGGAAGTTTGCTTCGCTCTCCTTTTGGCGTACGCAATATTAAAGTATATTGGAATGACATTCCTTTTACGGATGCAGGCGGCAATACATATTTTAATCTTGCAGACCAAAGCAGTATCGGTCAAATTGAGGTACTCCGGGGGCCTGGGGCAAGTTTATACGGTGCAAACACCGGCGGAGTAATCATTCTTCATCCGGATGAACTCCCGCTTGCAACAGAGAGCGGAAGCAAAGAAAATCGCTTTCGTGCACAAATCAGTGGCGGCTCTTATGGTTTAGCCGGCGAAAATGCGCAGTGGAAATTCCGAAATAAAGATATCAGTTCAACAATAACCCAAAGTCACCTGCAGTCAGACGGATACCGCGAAAACACCAGGCTGCGCAGAGATGTGCTGCAATGGAATGGATCCGCCCATTTATCAGAAAAGGATAAGCTGGACTGGATATTGATGTATTCGGATATATTTTATCAAACTCCGGGAGGGCTAAATTTGCAGCAGATGATGGCGAATCCACGTATGGCGCGCCCTGACGCCATTGAAAGAAAGGCTGCCATTTATAATAAAACGCCTTTGGTTGGTATTAGTAATCAATATCAGCTCAATAAAAACTGGAGTAATATCACTTCTATCATGTTCTCCTACTCCGACTTCACGAATCCCTTTATTACCAATTACGAAACCAGAAAAGAAACCAACCTGGGGTTACGTACCAAACTCGTATACCATGCCTTAACCGGTAAAAACGATCTGAAATTCACCGGGGGTATGGAATGGCTCAGGAATTTTGCCGACATAAATAATTTTGGAAATATTAAAGGAAAACCAGACACGGTTCAATTTAAAGATAAAATGTGGGCGAGACAGGTTTCGCCTTTTTTACAGGGTGAATGGCAATGGGGTACATCTTTTCAACTACAGGCGGGACTTAGTAGCAATTTATTTGTTTATCGCTACCAACGACTTACGGACCCCGACCCTTCAAAAAAGGGAAAAAATCTGGAAAATCAAATAATGCCACGCATTGCAGCATTATATCGCCTTACCGACCGGATTTCCATTTATTCTTCTTTAAGCAAAGGGTTTTCACCGCCTTCTATTGCTGAAGTCAGACCCTCGGAAGGCAGTTTTTACACCGACCTGCAGCCAGAGTATGGCTGGAACAGGGAAATTGGCATCAGAGGACATGCTTTTCATGGTCGGTTACAATTTGATATAACAGCTTATCAGTTTAAACTTCGGGATGCAATTGTGAAAAGAGTAGATTCTTTAGGAGGCGACTACTTTGTAAATGCCGGTGGAACGAACCAAAAGGGGATCGAATTATTTGCGGGATACATTCCTGTGCATAATAACATGAACTTTTTCCAAAATATCAGATTATGGACCTCAGTTACAATAAGCAATTATTCTTTTACAGAATACAAAGTTGGAGATAAAAACTATTCGGGAAATCGGTTAACAGGAGTGGCAAGAACCATCTGGATAGGAGGATTAGATATTTCCAGTCGAATTGGACTCTTCCTCAATACTTCCCTAACGCACACTTCCGGGTTGCCCCTAAACGATGCTAATTCGGTTTACTCTTCCGCCTATGACCTCCTGCTTGGAAAATTTGGGTGGGAAAAACAATTTTCCGGATTCTCGCTTGAGGTTTTTGCGGGTGTTGATAATGCCTTAAATCAGTTATACAGTTTGGGAAACGATATTAATGCTGCTTTTGGAAGCAGGTATTACAATCCGGCGCCTGGCAGAAATTATTATGGGGGATTAGCTATTACCTTCTAAAAAAATCTGGTTCAGCCTGCAAGTTATTCTTATAATACCTGCTGAACCAGAAGTATTTTACTTAGTGAAAAGATATAAAATTAAAAAACGGATGCTAATGAGGACACACCTGCAGCAAAAAGATAGCAAAGCCCCATACAAAAGGCAGCCAGCAACCCTAACTTGATAACCAGTTTCCAGGTGGGAACTTCATAAGAACGATTAGATCTAAGTACCTGAGTTTTCATGGATGAGAAATTTAACGTTTTAAAGGATATGATTTCTTAACAACGTAAAAATATATCGTATCATTATTATTTAAAAGGGTTTGAACGAAATTTACTGAGCCCCAGTCCTGTTTTTAACTTTTGATAACAAGATATGCTTATTATTATTGCATAAAATAGTTTTTTACCTATGTCAAATATTCTTATCATAGACGATGAAAAAGCAATTCGCAAGACTTTAGGAGAAATACTTTCATACGAGGGTTACAAAATTGATGAAGCTGCCGACGGTGAAGAGGGATTAAAAAAAATCCGGGAAAAAAATTACGATGTGGTGCTTTGTGATATAAAAATGCCCAGGATAGACGGCATTGAATTTCTCGACCGGATAAATGAAATAAACCGGGACGTTCCTGTTATTATGATTTCCGGACATGGCACTATTGAAACTGCGGTGGAGGCCGTAAAAAAGGGCGCCTACGATTATATTTCCAAACCACCCGATCTCAACAGACTTCTGATCACTATTCGCAATGCAATGGACAAAACCGATCTGGTAACCGAAACCAAAGTACTGCGTCGGAAGGTCAGCAGGGTGGAAGAAATGATTGGAGAATCGGCCCCTATTTTAAAGATCAAAGAAACCATTGAAAAAGTGGCACCAACAGATGCCAGAATTTTGATTACAGGGGAAAATGGTGTAGGAAAAGAACTTGTTGCCCGATGGGTTCATGAAAAAAGCCTTCGCTCCAACAAACCCATCATAGAGGTTAACTGTGCCGCAATTCCGGGAGAATTGATTGAAAGTGAATTATTCGGACATGAAAAGGGGTCTTTTACTTCCGCTGTAAAGCAAAGAATCGGCAAGTTTGAACAAGCTCATGGCGGCACCTTATTCCTGGATGAAATTGGAGATATGAGTCTTGATGCACAGGCCAAAGTGCTTCGGGCCTTACAGGAAGGAAAGATTACCAGAGTGGGTGGCGATAAAGACATTACTGTAGATGTGAGAGTAATTGCTGCTACAAACAAGGATCTTTTAAAGGAAGTTGACGAAAAAAACTTCCGGCTGGATCTTTATCATCGTTTGAGTGTCATTATCATTCATGTCCCCTCTCTAAATGAAAGAAGAAATGATATTCCTTTGCTGGTAGAAAAATTTCTTTTGGATATCTGCACCGAATACGGAATTGCTGTAAAAGTTGTAAATACTGATGCCCTCAAAGCGTTGCAGGAATATAACTGGACCGGAAACATCAGGGAATTAAGAAATGTAGTGGAAAGGCTGGTTATACTATCAGGAAAGAGCATTACATTAGAAGATATCCGGAATTACGTATTCCCTACTCATTAAAAAATGATTTGAAAAAAGTATATTGTATATGCGGTCTGGGCTCTGATGAACGGATATTCAGTAAGCTGAATTGGAGCACTATTGAAGTTTCTTACCTGCCCTGGTTGACTCCCAAAGACGGAGAACCTCTTCCCGAATACGCATTGAGGATGATCAAAGGCATCAGAGAAAAAGACATCACTCTTGTAGGCGTTTCCTTCGGCGGGATCATGAGTATTGAAATTGCTAAACTCATCCCTGTTCAGAATGTAATTCTGATTTCCAGTATAAAATCCCGCCATGAAATGCCCACATGGATGAAAGTATCGGGAAAATTAGGACTGGATTACTTTCTACCAGCTAAGCAACTGCGTACCGGGCGGATTACATCCTTCCTTGAACCTATAGAAAATTATTTCCTCGGCGCCGATACGATTGAGGAAAAAAAATTAGCACGCGAGTATAGAGAAAATATTGACCCTCACTATTTAAAATGGTCCATTCATCAGGTCATTAACTGGAAAAATGAATGGCAGCCGGAGAATCTGTTTCAAATACATGGCACTTTGGACCGGATCTTCCCATACAAATATGTTCAACCCTCTTATAGCATACCCGGTGCCGGGCATTTCATGGTCTTTCAGTATCCTGAAAAAATCTCCTCTATTCTTCATGACATTATTCAACCCTGAAAACTTTTTATTTTATGTAGTTTAACATAAAATGGATAAACTTTGGGCTTCAGTCCCTTAGAATTAATGTCATATCCAGCTATTTTATCCTATTTTTGACCACTTTATAAAATAAGAGCTACATGAGTTTAGGCTGGATTCTTTTTGTTTTAGCTACAATAGGTTCGCTTATCGGTTTATACGGAATGTTCAAAAAAGCAGGGTTGGAACCGTGGAAAGCGCTGATTCCCTATTATAATACCTGGTGTATGGTGGAAAAGATGCCTTTAAAAAGGTATTGGTTTTTTTTACAATTCATTCCCATTGCCGGGCAGTTTATCACCATCTGGATATGCATTCGCTTTGTGGAGCATTTTGGCCGATTCTCCCTATTACACCATACGGCAACGGTTTTTCTGCCTTTCTTATACTTCCCTTATCTTGGTTTTTCAAAAAATGAAAGATATGCAGGAAATGCCATAGTCAGGAATCACAAAAAATCATCCACAAGAGAGTGGATTGATGCCGGTGTCTTTGCAGTAGTTGCAGCTACCATCATTCGTACTTTTATTTTTGAAGCTTACGTTATTCCCACAGGAAGTATGGAAAAAACCCTGCTGGTCAATGATTTTTTATTTGTAAGCAAGATGAGTTATGGACCAAGGCTTCCTAATACGCCATTGGCAATTCCCTTTGTACATCATACAGCGCCTGTTTTTGGCACTAAATCATATGTTGAATGGATTAAACTTCCTTACAGACGATTATGGAATACGCCGATAAAACGGAATGATGTGGTCGTTTTTAATTATCCCGTAGGCGACACAGTGATCGGCGAATATCAATCGAATTTTAATTACTATGATGTACTTCGCGAGCAATATGGCGGAAACCGTGAAGCCCTTTTACAAAGAGATGATATCATAGTAAGACCGGTTGATAAGAGAGAAAACTTCATAAAACGTTGTGTAGGGATTCCGGGTGATACAATACAATTAAAAGAGGGTGTGTTATATGTAAATGGGGCACCGGGCTATGCACCAAAAACCTCTGCAACTTTTTATAATGTTCAAACCAGGGGTCAATACTTTGATGAAGATGTTTTAAAAGAAGATTTTAACGTAGAAACGGACCCCGAAAGATACCAGTTAAGTATTGGTAATAATATGAATTACCGAATTGATCTTACAGAGGAAGAAGCAGCCCGGATGAGAAAATTGTCATATGTAGAAAGTGTGGAAAAGGAAGTGTTTCCATTCAACTCTAATGTATTTCCCAATGATACGACCCAATATAAGTGGAGTGAAGACTTCTATGGGCCTATTTGGATACCCCAAAAAGGAGCAACGATTACTCTCACTCCTGAAAATATTCCTTTTTTCAGAAGAATTATCTCTGTCTATGAACACAATACTCTGGAGGAAAGAGACGGGCAATTCTTCATCAATGGGAAAGCCACAAATCAATATACTTTTACCATGAATTATTTCTGGATGATGGGGGATAATCGTCACAATTCCCAGGATTCCCGGTTCTGGGGTTATGTACCTGAGGATCATGTGGTGGGCAAAGCTTCTCTCGTTTGGTTCAGTTGGGATGGGGGACCAAGATGGAAAAGACTGTTCAGAACAATAAAATAATTAAAGATTTTGTGTTGGGAAAATGAAAGTTGTTCTGTGTGAAACAAAACGCACCTGCAACGCAAAATGCCGGTTATGATTCAATCCATTCCTCCTTTGCGGTTTTGTTATACTGTTCCGATAATTTTCGCTGAACCTCAAACGGCACTACAGCATATTCATGAAAATACATTTTGAATTTTGCTCTGCCCTGGGTCAGCGATCTCAGTGATGATGAATAATCATTCATCTCAGCAAGCGGGATATCAGCCGTGATCTTTGTAAAGTTTTTTTCTCCATCAATACCTTCTACTATTGCCCGCCGGGTTTGCAAATCGCCCATCACAGCACCGGTAATATCCTCCGGACAAAGCACTTCCACTTTATAAACCGGCTCCAGTAACTGAGGAGCAGCGAGTTGAAAGGCATTTTTGAACGCCATCAAACCGGCAATCTTAAAGGAGATATCATTACTGTCAACCGGATGCATCTTCCCATCAAAAACAGAAACCCGGATATCTCTTACATAGGAGCCAGTGAGTGGGCCCTCCTGCATTTTTTCCATCACTCCTTTAAGAATAGAAGGTAAAAATCGCTGGTCTATTGCTCCTCCTACAATACAATTGTAAAAGGCTAACTTTCCTCCCCAGGCAAGTTCCTGTACATCCCGCCCGCGGACGGTCAATCCTTCCGGTTCCGGCATATTTTCGTACCAGGGTTCTATACGCATATGCACTTCACCAAACTGACCTGCTCCTCCAGACTGCTTTTTATGCCGATAAACTGCTTCTGCTGAAGACCTTATTGTTTCCCGGTAAGGAATTCGCGGCGCTTCAAAAACGACCTCCACCTTGTATTTATTCAGTAATTTCCATCTGATAACCGCTAAATGCATATCACCCTGACAATGAATAAGGGTTTGCTTCAATTCGGAAGAAACCTGAACGATCAGGGTTGGATCTTCATCTCTCATTTGATGCAATGCTGCTGATAATTTTTCCTCTTCTCCTTTATTCATCGTTTTAACTGCAATGCTTAGGTTAGGAGGAGGGAAAACGATAGGTTGTAAAGCATAGTTTACATTCTTATCATGCAAAGTATTATTGACGTGTGTATTTTTCAATTTTAGTGTAGCGCCAATATCGCCGGCGCTCAACTCATTAACATTAGTCCTCTTATTGCCTTCCATTACAAACAACTGGTTTAGCTTTTCTGAAGCCCCTGTTGATTCATTGATTAATTCCATCCCTGATTTTACTGTTCCGGAAAATACTTTTAGAAAGGATAACTCTCCAACATGAGGTTCTGAAATGGCCTTGTACACAAAAGCACAAACCGGTTTTGACGGATCGCAACAGATCACTTCTCCATTTGCTGATACCTGAGGCGGCATTTCATCTGCACTCGGACAAACATTATCTATGAAACCCATCAAACGACCACTTCCCATATTACGTTCAGCAGACAGGCAGAAAAGAGGAAAGAGATCGCGGTTAATCATTGCCTTCTTCATTCCCGTTTTGATTTCATCCTCATCCAACTCTCCCTTTTCAAAATATTTTTCCATTAATGTCTCATCATTACCCGCTACAGCTTCTATCAGTTCTTTGTGTAACTGATCTGCTTTTTCTCTTTCCTCATCCGGAATAGGATGCTTATCCGGCTTTCCTCCCGTATCTTTAAAAGTATACATGGTCATTCTTAACACGTCAATAATACTTCTAAAATCCCCGCCCTGCTGAAGAGGATACTGCACAATGGTAATATTATTTCCAAAATGTTGTTGGGCTTCCATCACCGTTTCCTCATAATTGGCTTTTTCGTCATCCAAATGGTTAACTGCAAAAATTATGGGAGTTTTAAACTGTTCCGTATAATCCCAAATCAAATCCGTTCCAACTTCCACTCCTGCTGCCGCATTTAATAACATGATTCCAGTATCCGCTACCCTGAGTGCGGAAATTACTTCTCCTACAAAATCATCATATCCAGGCGTATCAATGATATTGATTTTGTATCCCCGCCACTTGGTATGCAGTAGTTTGGAGAAGATAGAATTGCCTCTCTCCTGTTCCAATTCGTGATAATCGCCTACTGTATTCCTCTCTGCAATAGAACCCCGCCGCGACAATAAATCGGCTTCAAAAAGAAAACACTCGGACAAAGTAGTTTTACCAGAACCCGCATGACCAAGCAACACAATGTTTTTTACATGAGAAGTATCATATTCAACAGCCATGGACACGATTTTTTTAATTGAAGAAAAACGGTAGCATTAGGTATTCAATTAATATGATACCTGTCACAAAGAAGCTTTTTATTCCTCCTTTTTGCAGCAACAGCCCGAATTACCTGAACTCAGGTAAAATTGACAAGAAATTGCTGAAATTCATTTTTGATTTCATGTAGCCTTCCTCTGAGATGCTGGTATTCAACCGATAACTTTTGGTAACCGGAGGATACAAGTTCTGGTACAAATCCACCGTCAGAGACACCTTTATGAGCAGGCGCCTTGTTATAAGACTTGATGGACTGTTTAAGATCATGGATGTTAGCAAGCTGAATGTCGAACTGGTTTTCATAATGTTCAACATCTTTTAATACCTCCCGGTTGGTGATGTGGGCAGCTACCTGTTGGAGTTCATTTTTCATTCGCGTAAATTCTTCGCGCTGGGAACGTAATGCTTCCCTCCAGCTATTACATTCCTCTGAGTATTGTGCATTGTCTGAAATAACCATGGGCGTATAATTTAAAAGTGAAGAATTAAATTATTAATTGTTTTTGGCCAATGGGATCGGATAGTATAGTCTAAATATACTAAAAAAAATAAAAAAAGAGAGATTTTAGCGGAAATAAAAAACCATCCGCAAAACAAAGTGTTTTTACGGATGGCGGGGTTGTCTATCAACTTCCTGATAGGGGCTTTTTATTGCGTTACAAGAGGTATAATAATTCTTTTATCATCTAAAACACATTCTACAAAATAAACGCCTTTAGCATACGAAGTCAGATTAATCTCATTTACGGTGTTGTTCATTGTGGATATCAGAATCTTTCTACCCACCCTGTCGTATACCGATACCTTAACTGGTTGAGGCGGTAATTTGGAGAATATCAGTTTTGCCTGTCCATTACCCGGATTCGGAGTAGCTTTCACCTTAATATCTCCGAGATAGATATGTCCTTCGGGAACATAGAAATAATCCGGGGATTCGCCCACACAATCTGACATAGAGGTACTTACCACAACTCTGTAATAACCATAGCCCCTCGCTTTATACTCCCGCTCTGTAGCCCCGGGAATAAGTACCCCATTTTTGTACCATTGATAGCTTTCTGCCGAAGATGCTACTAACTTATTACCCGATTGTACAATAGTCGGTACCGGCAGGTTGGCAATAACCAAAGTGATGGTATCCTTTTGCACTATTCCACACTGAGTTACTTCCACCCCATAAGTTCCCGATACGACCGGATAGATAGTTTGGCTGACTTCACCCGTACTCCACAAGAAATCAGCTCCCGGATTACCCGCATCAAGTTTCAAGGTATTCCCAAAACAAATTGTCGTGTCGTTTCCGAGATTTACCGGTACTGCTCCGGTTTTGACAGTGACCTCAATCTCATCATTGCCGATACAGCCATTTTCATTTACTGATACAGTATAAATACCTGCATCAGCCACATTAATTGTTTGGGAAGATGCACCTGTACTCCAGGAATAGACCGCTCCGGGGTAGCCTGCATTAAGAACAATACCAGAGCCGACACAAATGGAGGTATCATTACCCAAACTGACCGGGATGGTAGTTTTGATATTTATATTAACTTCCCCTGAACCAAAGCAACTGCCTTTACTTACATCTACACTATAGGCTCCGGCTGAACTGGCCGTTATTGTCCGGGATGTTTCTCCGGTACTCCACAGATAGGTTGAACCAGGATTACCGGCATCCAATATTACATTACTTCCTGCACAAATTGTGGTGTCACTTCCTAAATCAACGGTAAGTTGTGGAACAACGGTAACATTAATTACGCCAATTCCCGTACAACCACCACTCTTCACGGTAACTTTATAAGTTCCTGTAGATTCCACTGTAATGGTTTGAGTGGTTTCGCCATTAGGCATCCACAGATAGGTGGCGCCGGGATGATTTCCCGCATCCAATACAATCTTACTACCTGCACAAATAGTGGTATCATTTCCTAAATTAACCGGAATAGCTGTTCCACTTACTGCAATTTGTTCTTCATAAGTTTCTGAAATGTTTGCATTATTTGTTACAGTAAGTTTTACATTGTACAAACCTCCATTTATGAAACTATGTGAAATATTAGAATAGATGCCACTAACCACAGGACTGCCATCTCCAAAATCCCATGAATAATTTATAATACTTCCACAAACCTCTGATTCGCTTGTAAAGTCAACCTCAATTGGACTGCATGCGCCGGACTGAATATAACTGAACATAGGTTTTACATCCGGTTTTTTATTAATAGTGATGGTATCTGATGTCTTACAACCATTTCTGGTAACTGTAACCCAATAATCGCCAGCTCCGAGCGCCTGTACGGTACGGGTTGTTTGCATAGCATAAATTGGAGGGTTAAAGGTACTACCCCATTTGTATGTAGTTCCGGCTCCATGACTTCCGGCGTCAAGAACAATCATCCCAGAGCTACACATCATCGTATCGGCTCCAAGGTTTACCACAAGTGAATTTACACTGACAGCAATATCTCTTGATGCCGTAGTGCTGCAACCATCCTTAGTTACCGTAACACTATAGGTGCCTGCTGTACTGACCGGGATCGTCTGGGTGGTGGCGCCCGTGCTCCACAGATAGGTCGCACCGGCATTGCCCGCATCTAAAGTAATATTGTCGCCTGAACAGATGCTGGTATTGGCGCCAAGGTTCA
>CAZFGP010000125.1:0-12643 GCA_964518685.1 uncultured Terrimonas sp. | reverse complement strand
GTCATCATCGCCATCATCACCATCACCATCATCGCCATAAAGTGTATATTTCATTCCACCCAGATTTTTATAGGTGCTCATGTTTATTGAGTTATTGATAAAGGAACGGCTGCCGATGGTACGGTTCCATATAAATGAACCAATCAGATTCCCCCATTTGTTCAGATTGTTCGTATTGTCCAGTGATTGTCTTACTTCATCCTGCCCATTGTAGAAGTTTAACATCAGCTTATTTTTCCTGTTGATTAATTGAGTGGCTTTAAAATGAGCATCGTAAAACCTGGTTATTACATCCTTTTGGAAAAAGGATAATACTTCCTGTGGCCAGCTATGCCGGAATGATGCCATAACCGCTGTTTTGTTTTTTACCACTGGCCCCTCCATTGTGAATGAGCCGGACAGGGTACCAGCTTCAGCCTCACCCCCCCACTGTTCCATATTACCATCTTTAGTGCGTACATCTATCACCGAGGAAGTGGCTCCCGCATAACGAGAGGGGAAATCGCTCTTAAACAATCGCATAGATTTGAGGGAAGTATGATTGACGATAGACAGGGCGCCCAGAATATGAGTAGGGTTAAAAACCACATTGCCATCCATCAGAAAAAGGTTTTCATCTGCCCCACCACCTCTTACGAACATCCCGTTAAAGGAAGAAGGGATATTTTTTACCCCCGGCAGGAGATAGGCCGAACGCAGCGGGTCGTCTTCCCCCATCATATAATTATATCCATCGTATTGCTGCGTGCCAACAGAGGCACTGCCCGTTCTTAGCAGAGCTTCTGTTGCTGGAACAACAATTGCCTGTAAAACCACTGCCTCTTGTTTTATGGAAAGCTCTATATCTCTTTGCACATCTCTTTCTAATGTTATATCCATCACAAGGTTCTCAAAGCCAATGTAGGAAACAGAGAGCCGGTGTCTTCCTTCAGGAAGCGAAAGACTGAAATATCCAAACGAGTTTGTGACAATGCCTTTGTGCGATGTTTCTTCAATTATTGTAGCGCCAATCAAAGGTTCCAGGCTGCCCCTTTCTTTCACAAATCCATAAATGGTGTGGAGAGGAACCAGCTCATCCGTATTTATTATTGTAGTGGATCCTATCAGCAATAGCTTTCCGTTTTTTTCTAATAATTTCACTTTTTGCCCTGTTAATACTTTCTTCAATAAGGCGCCCACTGTAGCTTCGGTTCCATCTAATTCCACTACTCTGTTTGCATCCACTATATTTGATGCATACTGTATTATCGTGCCGTTGTTGTTGTTCAGATCGTCCAGGAACTGATGTATGGGGGCACGTAATAACTCGCTGCGGTAGGGTATGGACAACAAGGACTTTCGTTGTGCGTATACTGCAGTTGTAAGTGTGATTAAAACAAAAGCTATAAAAAATTTTCCACTCATTTTCAAAATAAAGAGAATATGGACGCTGATAACAAGGCAAATGCCTTGCCATTTACTTATCAAGCAGTATTTCATTTTCCGAAATAGTCAATTTCAACCCTGTCATCAGCCGGATTTCGTCTAATACCTGCGCCAGGGTTTGATTTCTAAACTCAGCCTGAATAGTAATTGCATCCGCCTGTTTTTTTACTGCGGGAGTCATTCGCACTGAGACATTATATAAATTGGAGATGTCGAACATCACCTGGCGCAGCGGGGTATTGTTAAAAATAAGGTTGCCGTTGTTCCAGGCAAGGTAATTGTCATTTGTAATGGTATCGCGAATAATCTTATTGTTTTTTAATTCGGCCTGTTGCCCCCTGTTTAATACCACCCCGTCTTCAGCGTCTCCCCTTTGGGCAAGCCTTACCCTGCCATTTTTTACTACCACCCGGTCGAGGGAATCGGTATGGCGTACTAAAAAGGAGGTACCCAGAACCTCTATTATGGCATCGGTTGTTTGTACACTAAAAGGATGTTTCTCATGACGTTGTACTTCGAAAAATGCTTCTCCATTGAGTTCTGTTTTCCGGTTGCTGATGAAATCTCCTGCGAACTTTAACGTGCTGCCTTTTCTTAGCATCACCGATGAACCGTCAGGCAGGGTAAACAACTGGTTGCTGCTGGTTGCCGCAAGTGTTTCCCAGGATGAATTTTGTCCGGCCCGAAAAAAATAAATGACAGCAATGCTCATAGCAATAATAACAGATGCTGCAACAAGCATACGTTTTAATGTAAATACCCGGGTTTGTTCAACAGGCACAACTGCTGATGGTGGATGGATTTTTTTTTGAACCTTATTCCAGGCATCGGCTGTGTCAAACCACTGATGCGTAACCACATTAAGGCTCTCTTCCCATATACGCACATAATCCTCATACTCCTGCCGGTGGGCTGGATGTTCATCGAGCCAGTCTGTCAATTCCGCCTGTTCGCGGTTAGAAGCCTCCCCGTTGAGCTGCCTGATGATTAATTGGGTTATGTTTTCATTCAATTCCATAATGGTCTTTTCTCAATATAGGGTTCAAACCGGGCTAATTTAATTTTTCATTTGTTTAGTTTAAAAAATAGAGTAATGAGGGTGATTAAAGTTACCAAAAAGGTTTTTCTGTTAATTACATATGCCCTCAATAATTTCAGCGCTTTTCCAATCTGGTTTTCTACTGTTTTTACGGAAATATTCATAGTCCCGGCAATTTCTTTGTAAGATTGTTTGCTAAGCCTGCTGAGTACAAACACTTCGCGGCATTTAGGGGGCAACTGGTTCATCGCTTCGGCTAACTGCTGCCGGTAGTCCACTTCCGGTTTTTCATCATCCATATGCGAAGTTTGCGTATCGGGGGCATCATAATCGTTGAGTTCAACCATTACAGTTTTTTTCTCATTCTGCAACCAGGTCAGGCAGTTGTTGCGTACAGCTCTGAACAGATAAAATCGAATTGTATCAGAAGTGACCAGGTCCTGTCTTTTTTCCCAGATTTTTACAAACACCTCCTGCACCACATCCTCACTGGAGGAAGATTCTTTCAGAAAGGTGAAGGCATAATTACAGAGGGCATTATAATATTGCTCAAAAACCTGCTGAAATTGTTGGTATGGTATTTCATTGTTTTCGTCCATTCCGGCAGCATCTGCATCCAGATGTGCATCAAAATTATATTTTTCATCTGTAATAAATTAAAATTATAAAAACCAGGTCCGGATAATTGCATTTTGAGATATTATTTTTTATGATAGCCAAATGTGTAAGTATAGCCAATATCAAGCCTTCCGATATTCTTTCCCTTCTTGGTGTTGATAAGATACATAGTGGTGCCGATGGAATTTTGAGGATTGATATCAAGCTTGATACCCATTGCACTTTTCTGTCTGTGGAAGTTCCAGTTTCCATGTTCTATCTCCTGATAGTTCTCCGTTGATACAAATAATTCAACCATATTTGTCAGGTTGTATCCTAAGGTAATCCGGTTGCGAAGAAAGTGCTCCATTGGCTGCTTGGCCAGTTTCTCTTTGTTCAGCGATGAAAATTCCTGCTGCCACATAGGGCGGTATTTTATTTTCCATTTATGAGATAATTTGTGACTAAAAGTCAATGAATACCTCAACTCGTGGTAATTATCTTTTGGGGTAATGCCATAACGATGTTCGAAGCCAGCCTTGAACCATTTGGCAAATTTATAATTGACTTCACCCGCTAATACCGATTTGTCGTAGGTGGAAATGTTCTTGTCTATATACATATAATAGGTGCCCGCAACAGAAAGTTGCTTGTTGACTCTGTACTCGGCAGTCAGATGCGGTCGGGCTTCCCAATCGTTGAAAAATTGGGCTTGAGAAAGTTGGCTCGTCATCACCGTTATTACCGATAATGCGAATGGTTTTATGAATGTGTGCATGACTTAATTGCTTTTTGAGTGTGAAAGAGTGGTACTCGGTTTTATTTTTGGGTAGATGATAGCGCTGCTATCGTCCGCAGTACACATCATCAGCCTGAGTTTCTCTGTCCAATATTATGGATTCGGATTTAGCATGTTTTGAGCGAAGCTTATACCATTATTGAGCATCACTTTGCCTTCATGGAAATGCACGTTTATTTCGGCTACATCATGCATTAGGTCAATCTTTTGAATGTCAACGGCATAGACAGCCAGACCTGTTCGCTCACGCAGGTCTTGAATCATCTTATGTCTGAGTTCTGGTTTTATCAGGTCTATACGCTCATATATGATTTGCTGTACATTGCTTTCATTCGGGTTTGCTTTGGGAGCAGACTGTTGGGCTGCAGGTAGCATTTGAGGAGTATTGTTTTTCAGTTGCTCCATTATCTTCTCTATCTTTTTACTGTTTTTTTCTATCTGTTTAGACTCGTCGTGTGGATAAGTAATCGTAGTAGTGCGGTCGAGTACCAGTGCCAATAAAAGAATAAACGCATTAGCCGCGATCAGTATGATGTATCCATCCTCAGCAGGAGCCAGGGAATTGAGCAGCCCCAATGCTACACAGAGAAACAGATATCCCATCTCCTTTACAGGTAGTGTTACCGTGCGATATCTCATAATAGAGAATATGGCAAACAGCCCAAAAGCAAATCCCACCCCCAGATTGGCTCCGCTCAACAGAAAGCATATCAAAAAGTTGATGCTGTTAAAAAGAATATAGGTAAATAGGAAATCTTTGTTCTTATGGCGCGTAAAATAAATGACCCTGACCAAAATAAGGATGGCGATCATGTTGATGACAAAACGAATGCCTAAATCGTTTACGTTGACGCTCTTCAGGACGCCATCTGTAATAAAGGAATCCTGTGCGAAGGAGGCGGAGATGCCTGCTAGAAAGCAAACAGATAATAAAGAAAGAGACTTTTTCATGATGATGATTTTTTGTTTTATAGATTTATTGATGAGCCAATTTTTTCAGATTGAGGAGCAGGGGTTTAAAGGAATTGTGCTTGATTTCTGGATGAATCTGAATAAGCCCCAGAATATATTTGCTGATACTGGTGGGGTGTACATGCATCTTTCGGAGGGCAGATGCAATCCCCTGAGTTGTTAATGATTTGGATTGTTTGAGTTCAACGATGGCGATATCTTCAAGAGCCATCTCGGTTTCATGTGCATCGGGACTTTTGAAAGTGAGATCCAGATCAATAGTGCAGCGCTCAGTCTTCCCTTTATTAACCAGGGTAATACGGGTGTAGGTGTTCATCAAAGTTGGCGCAAGTGTATAGGTTAGGTCTTTATGATAAAAAGGACGGATCTTCGTATATAAACTGCCTATCTTTTTTCGTTGATTATCGGTTAGCGTCTCGTGCTCTTTGTTAAGTTGTTCGCGGTACTTTTTAGTACGATAATTGTTTTTCACCTTTATTTCAAAGAAGTGCAGATCACTTTCAATATAGCTTCTGCTTCGCGCTTTAATCCGACCTGCGAGACGATTATGGTGATCGTAATAAAATTGATAATCCTCCGTATCGAAATAGGTGGTGAGGTAACTAAATGCCCGTCGTCCTTCTATTTCCAGCACCGAATAGTTATTCTTAAGGTGCTGAAATACCTTTGGCAGACAGTTCATCGGGATAACATATTTTGTATCCATACGATCCAGTAGTTTTACCCCATCCATTTCGGTAAGAGATATGGGTTCTAAGCTGCATAACAACTGACGAATATTATTTTCTTTCATGGCTAAAAAATTTTACCACAGTGTGAATCAGGGATGTGTTCCATGATAGAAAAACAGAGAATTTTCAAAAACCCCTATCCGGGGAGTGTATTTCTCAGAAAAAATTGGGAGTATACCCACGATCTTTCGGTAACTGTATGACGCAGAACAAGAACTAAGGGTGAAACATTATTCCTAAGCACCCTTTTAATGCCAATTCTAACAGGCTGCTTAATTATTTCTCCCTTAAGTCTCCGGGTTCAAAAATGTTATCTTTGTTTTTAATAAATAACTATGACTTTCGAGAAAATATATCATATCCTGAAAGGCAACACAACGATAAAACTGATAACTGCCGATAATGCCCCGTTGATTATCAGTTTTCTTTTTACGGCATTCAAGCAAAATCAGGACAGCGGGATTTCAGGCGCTATCATCGAGCGAGACCTAATCACACTTTTAACTGACTATCTTTATGTGATAAACAGTGAGGAAGTACGATACCCGAAGCCGCCGAAAAACTATCTCACTGACTGGACGAACGCTGGTTTTCTCAGGAAATATCCTGGTAACGGCGATGAATTTTTGTTTGAGTTGACGCCGGCTGTCGAAAATGCTTTTAAATGGATTGATAGCTTAGAGAAACCGGAATTTGTTGGTACGGATTCCAGGCTGAAAAATCTTTTTGAGAAGTTAAAAGAACTGTCCGTCAAAACCAAACAGGACTATGCCTCAAGATTTAAAGAACTAAAGGAAGAGAAGGAACGCATTGAGCGGGAGATGGCGGCATTGGAACAGGGGAAAATAGAAGTTCTCGACGACCGGCAGATAAAAGAACGATATCAATTTATTGAAGAGACAGCCAGATTTTTATTAGCAGATTTTCGCCAGGTGGAAGAAAACTTCCGGAACCTTGACCGCGATTTCAGAAAGAAAATTATCACCACTACACAATCCAAAGGGAAGGTATTAGAAGAGTTGTTCCAGCAACAGGATTTTTTGTTGGAGACCGACCAGGGGAAGAGCTTTACTGCTTTCTGGGAGTTCCTTTTGTCGCAGTCGCGGCAGGAAGAGTTCGACCAGTTGATTGAAGACGTGATAAGTCTGCCCATAGTGCAACAGATGCAGAAGGAAACTTTCAGTATAGAAAACATCCGAAATAACCTGATAGATGCAGGCGACAAAACCAAGAAAACGACCAACTCGTTGTTGGAACAACTGAGAAAATATTTAGAGCACAAATCATTTTTCGAAAACAAACGCATTCACGATAACATCACAGAGATGCTGAAAATCATTTCGGAACACCCCGACACGGATTTTTCCAAAATGGATTGGGTAGAGATAGACAAAACGATAAAAATAGATTTGATTATTGACCGCCCATTATTTTCTCCACCGGGGAAAATTAAATTTGCCAATACAGAAATGTGGCAAGGTGTGGCCACTGCCGACAATACTCTGCTGTATGACCAATTCGAAATTGACATGGCCGAACTAAGAGGGAAAATCAAATCGGCATTGAAAAATAAGACGCAGATAGCCTTTTCCGATTTTGTGAAGGAATACGAAATTGAAAAAGGTGTAGCGGAAGTAGTGGCTTATGTAGAGATAGCCTCCAAAGAACGCAACAGGCATTTGGTGGATGAATCCGTACATGATATCATTGACATCCGAAACAGCAAAACCGACAAACACTTTAAAGTAAAAATTCCACAAATCATTTTTTGCCGATGAAAAAACCGTACAGAAATAGTTTGGTAGCCCTGCTTAAGGGCATTGTTTACAGTGCTGATAAGCAATGGAACGAGCTATTGCAGAATGAAGCAGATATTAAAAAGTATTTCGCCGACATTTATTTGGACGTTATTATTGACAAGTCGGAAGGCTATGCCTATTTAAAACAAAAAGAGAGTGAAGGAGAAGAAGAAGACGAAATTCCAAAACTGATAGAGAAGCGGCAGCTCAATTTTCACGTGTCATTACTGAGTTTGTTGCTGCGCAAGCACCTGATAGAAAACGACAGTGAAGGCGAAAGTACCAAAGCCGTTTTAAGCCGCGATGAAATCGTGAACATGATGAAGCCCTTTTACAAAGAAACTACCAATGAAGCCTACCAGGTTAAGCAGATGGATACCGCCATCCGAAAGGTGGAAGAAGAAGGTTTCATCCGAAAAATGAAAACGGAAGACGAGCTATACGAAATAAACCGCATCATCAAGGCCTTTGTCAATGCCGATGTAGTGATGGATTCGTTGGAGAAACTGAAGAGGCATGTGTCATCTCAGTGAAACGGGGGAGCAATCGCAGTCTGACGCAAACGTACCGACTGCTGGTAGCGGTCGGCACTGGAGGTCAGACCGCGGATGGAAGATAATCGCAGTCTGACGCCAGGCGTACCGACTGCTGGTAGCGGTCGGCACCGGAGGTCGGAACGCGAATAAAATCTGATTCCGCCTGCAATATATGGAGTTACTTAGTTGGGGTAGGCTCTAACAAGGTAGCCGGTTCCTGAATAAAATCACATTTTATCTCATTAATATTGACAAAGAGCATTCTGCTGTTGTTGTTAAGATATTTTGGAATCTGATTACGTCCGGCAATTTGAATACACGCCCCGCATTTGAACCGTTGCGGGGCTTTTTCGTTTAACTCCGATAACTCCGCATCAGGTTTTTAACCTATAGAAAATATTTTGATAAAGCAAAAAAACGATTGCAAAAGCTTGTGCAATATACAAGTGTATCTTATATTTGTATTGTAAGACCGTCAATAAAATGAATTCCAAAGAAAGGCAAATTGAGCGTATAAGGAAGGAATTAGCTTTGTACCTTAAAATCGCTGAAAAGCTTGGTTTCTCAAAGTAAGAGATTGAAAAACAAGTGAACGTTTATCTTGACGATTTGAACAAGTTGAAAAATAAAGTAATTAATTACCGGTGGTTGAAAAGTCGCCATAAAAAAAACTACGATATGCAAAACCGAATTGATGAATTAATAAAAAGAGGAATGGAAGACCCTGCTGCTTTTGATGCGGAATTGGAAAGTTTAGCAAAAGCAGCCCCTGTTGAGAAGGAGCAATTACGTCAGGAGTTTCGTGAAAGTTTAGATAGTAAAGGCAGAGAAATAAAGCGGTTGACCGTAAGGAAGCAATTAGAAGATATTGCCGACATAGTCAGTCTGTCGTACATTGCAAAGCATTATTTTGGGAAAAGCAGGCAATGGCTTAGCAACAGGATGAATGAAAGCAATGTGAACGGTAAACCCGCCACCTTTACACATGAACAGGTTATTACCCTGAACAATGCTTTGGCAGATATTAGTAAAAAAATTGGCTCGCTACATGTTATTTAGGTAACATTAGCTGTTTTCAAAAGTCTCGGAAATGAACGTTTCTGTATTTAGCCGGAAGGTGTAAATAGCGAAGCCGCTCACGATGGATTATATTTTCGTTACCAGTTGGAACCATCACCGACCGGAATACACGAATCTATTCTACCTCCGCAATTCTAATTAACTTCGAAAGGTAAATTTAATGAACCGTATTCGTTATGAACGAACTTGAATTCAATACAGATAATTCGCAAATCGGATTCCGCCTGCAATATATGGAGCTGCTCAACTGGGGCACCTTCAATAAAGACATTTGGCGAATTGAGCCTAACGGTAATAATTCGTTGCTGACGGGGGCTATCGGGTCGGGCAAGTCAACCGTGGTGGATGCGCTTACCTGTCTTATTGTACCGCATCAGAAAATCAACTTCAACAAAGCTGCAGGGGCTGAAAAGAATGAAAGAAGCTTAGCCACCTATATCAGAGGCGAATATAAAAATACCAAAAGTGAACTGACCAATACAAAGGGTACTGCGGTTACACTTCGATATAAAGATGCTGCCGATACTACTTTTTCGGTAGTGCTGGCCAATTTCAGCAACACGGGATATGCGTCTAACATCACCCTGGCACAGGTGTTCTGGATTGAAAATGAGAAGGTGCAGAAGCTGCTAATCATCAGTACTCAACCGCTTTCCATAAAAGAACATTTTGCAAATATTGAAGATGCTAAGGAATTGCGGAAACGGATGCGGGCACTTCCCTTTATTGAATATGAAGGCGATAACTTTACGGAGTATTCCCAAAAGTTTCGCCACCTATTCGGCATGAATTCCGATAAGGCCATTGACCTGTTTTACCAAACCGTTTCCATGAAATCGGTGAGCAGTCTTACTTCATTCGTACGCGAGCAGATGCTGGAACGCACCGAAATTAAGACGCAGTTGGATGAGCTGAAAAAGCGGTTTGAGGACTTGAACAAAGCCTACAAAGCCGTGCAGGAGGCGCGCCGGCAAAGAGATATTCTGAAACCGGTAGTGGAATTGAGTGCACTTTACAGTTATACAGAGACGAAGATTCAGGAGATTGACAACATCCTGCAGGTGATACCGGTCTATTTTGCAGAAAAGAAAATTGCGCTGTTGGAAAAAGAAATGACTATCTGCGAAGCGAAGTTGAATCAATTGAACCACCAACTTTCGGATATCAATGAGGAACTGAAGATAAAGCGCAGGGCAGAGAATCAAATCAACACAGATATTGAAAACAATGGTGGCGCCAGATTGAAAGAGATTGCAGCAGAAGTGGAAAAGCGAGAGACAGATAAGGTCAGAAAGAAAGGCCGGCATGATACCTATTCAAACCTTACGAAAGGATGCGATTTGCCTACGTCCAATACCGACCGTACATTTTATTCCAATATAAAATTGGCACAGCAAAAGTTGGAGGAGGTAATTAAGGACCGGGAGGCGAAGACAGATGAACAGGTGAACAAGATAGCCGACCTCAGAGGACTTAAGGAGGAGATAGAAAGAGACGAAAGAGAATTGGAATCGCTGAGAAGCCGGAAAAATCAAATTCCAACGGACTTCCTTTTTTTACGACAGGAACTTGCAGCCGACCTGAATATTGATGAAGTGGAAATTCCGTTTGCCGGTGAACTCATAAAGGTTCGCGACAGCGAAAAAAATTGGGAAGGCGCTATAGAAAGATTACTACGTGGTTTGGGTATCAGCATGTTGGTGCCGCAGCGTTATTACCGGCAGGTGAGCGCCTACATCAATGCACGAAAACTTTCGGACAGAAATAAAAGGGGCCTGAAGTTAGATTACTTTATGGTGCCGGAGAATGTGGCTGTCAGAGCTTTTCAGTCACCCATAGACGAAGATTCAATGGTACATAAAATGCAGATTAAGGAAGATGCCCCCGAGTTTGAAGACTGGCTTCAGAACGAATTGGAACAACATTTTAATGTAAGGTGTGTGTCATTGGAAGAATTTCAACGTCAAAAACACGATGTCATTACCATAGAGGGACAATACAAAAGAGGAAAGAAACACACCAAGGACGACCGCCGCAACCTGTGGGACAGAAAGAACTTTGTGTTGGGCTGGACGAATGTGGATAAGATAAAGGCCGTGGAACAGCACCTCAGCGACCTCCTGCAAAAGGAATCGGAGCTAAGCCGCCAGTTAAAAATCATCAAAGAGGGTCTCAGCTTAAACCAACAATTGAATACGAACCTTAATTTATTGTTAGCCTATACCAACTGGAATGAGCTGAACTGGCAGGATGAGGTAAAAGAGATTGAAAAGTTGGTGCAAGAAAAGGATGCTTTGGAAAACAGCAACGACATCTTAAAGGCATTGCAGGAGCGGCTCAGCCAGCTAAAAAATGAAATGACGGCCTTAGATGAAAGCCGGGATAAAAAATCCAAAGAGATTGGCGGTATCGAAAAAAATGTGGAAGAGTATCGTGATGCGATAAAGGAAAGTTCCGGTATTCAGCAAACATTGCGGCAGGAGGAAAAAGATGTTTACTATCCAAAAATAGATGCCCTTCTTGATGGCGCAACCCTCACTTTTAAAAATACAGACCGCATTGCCAATGACCTCAACAGAAGATTTACAGAACGCAATGGCGAAAAGGACAAACTAAATAGTACCCTGCGCTCAGCGGGAAACGGTATCACCAGAGTAATGCAGGAATACAAAAAAGAGTTTCCTTCAGAGAGTTTAGAACTGAGTGCGGAAGTAGAGACAAGAGCAGAGTTCATAAAGATATTTGAGAAGATTGTTTCGGACGGGCTGCCGTCACATGAAGCGCGCTTCAAAGAGATGCTCAATAAAAACACCATTGACGACATCAAGGTTTTCGATGCCAAGTTAGACACCCATTCAAAACAGATTCAGAAAAAAATCGGAGAAATAAACAAGCACCTCCGGGAGATAGAATTTAATAAGGGCACTTACATCATGTTGGTGCACGAAAGAAATTCGGACGTGCAGATACGGGATTTCAAAAATGACCTGCGCGATTGTTATGCGGGTATATTAGATTCTACCGATGCTTATACGGAATCAAGGTTTCAGCAGGTGAAGAAATTTTTAGACCGCTTTATGAGTAATGATTCGCAGGATATAGAATGGACGAAAAAAGTAACCGATGTAAGAAACTGGTTCTTGTTCAACGCCAGCGAAAAATATATGACAGATGATTCCGAAAAGGAATTCTATGCAGATTCCTCCGGGAAGTCGGGTGGACAAAAAGAGAAGTTAGCCTATACGATTTTGGCTTCTGCATTAGCCTATCAATTTGGTTTGTCGTATGGTGAGCCGCGCAGCAAATCGTTTCGCTTTGTGGTGATTGATGAAGCCTTTGGCAGAGGCGATGACGACAGCACACAGTTTGGACTGGGGCTGTTTAAGAAATTAAATCTGCAACTACTCATTGTAACACCATTGCAAAAAATTCATATCATCGAAAACTACATCAATGCCGTGCACTATGTCTCCAACACCGAAGGCAATAATTCGCAGATACAAAACCTGACGGTAGAAGAATACCGCGATGAAAAATATCAATACAATGTAGGCAGTAAAGTGCAGATAGTAGAAGCCTCCTGATGATAAGCCCAAAAGAAATACAAAGCATTTGCCTGAAATGGTGGCCTGACGTGCTGCTATCATTTGCCGAAGACGTTAGTG
>CAZFGP010000124.1:0-12738 GCA_964518685.1 uncultured Terrimonas sp. | reverse complement strand
AGCACCCGCGAATGTTCCGGCATTTTGCAGCATAGCCATTAATCGGTAGGGTTCTGTGTCATTGCCTACTTCTGCCACACCGCCTCTCAGTTTAAAAAGATTGACGTATGACGGCATCTTAAGGAGATCATTAAACAAAACACTTAATGAAGCCGAAGGATAAAAATAACCCGCAGCATCAGGTAGTGTACTCGACCAGTCATTTCTTCCGGTTATGTCAAGAAACAGGTATTCTTTAAAACCTACATTCAACAGCCCATAAAGACTGTTAACTCCTTTTTGAAACTGGCTGCTGGAAGAAACCAGATTGCCATAGGCTATATTAGATAATGAATATACACCCGGGGTAATTAAACCATTGATAGAAGATACATGGGAATTGCTGCCTTTTTGATAGCGATGGTTTCCACCTCCCGATACCGATACACTAAGATCTTTAACGCTATGCTTATAGGTAAGTAAAAAATCAGCGTTATTCTCAAAATTATGTATATTCATTAAGCCATAACCACCATAGGGATCTCTGTCATAACTTCTTCCCATTTTTGTTTCACGTTGTTCTGAAAGGTTATCCAAAGCATATCTTGCCATAAAAGAGAAGTGCCGCGATATTTGCCAATCGGCCTTCACGTTACCAAATACCCGGTCTCTCACGAAGCCATTATTGATTTCATAGGCAATAAAATAAGGATTATTTATAGTAGGTGGCTTACCAGAAGCTGCCTGCCTTTCTGCATCCTGCGATCTTTGCAGATAACCTTCCTGTCCTGGCATCCAATAATCCTGCAAGTCTCTGATATCTGTGCTGGGACTTACCCAATATGCCCATTGCAAAGGGTTGGCTCCTCTTTCTCCTGCGGGTCGGTTATTGGAATTATTACGGCTAAGGTCGAGGTTGGTGCTTATTTTAAAATTTTTGTTAGCTCTTATTGTTGCACCAAGGTTAAAGGTATTTCTGAAAAGATCGGAATTGGGAACTATCCCTTTATTACTCATGTTGGAATACGAGAGCCGATAGCTTGCCAGGTTATTACCATTGGCTACAGACACTCCATTGATACTCGTTATTCCCGTTTGTACGAAATTTTTAACATTATTGGGATGAGATACCAGTGGCATCTTTATTTTTTTGCCATCATCGCCTACGGGGCTGTTCCATTGTACTTCTTCATATCCCTGATCTAACTCCGCACCAAAGCCCGATGGCACCCAATCCTGAACCAGAGCGCCAAAGGGATCCGTAAGGGGATTGCCACTCACAGAAACAGGAATTGCAGAAACCTGACCGCTGCCAAACTTAGTCTGCACTTTTAAGAAACGATAGGGTTTATCAAAGACCGTATTGGTATAAGCATTCACGGTCAATTTCTGAGCCTTTGCTCCGCTCTTTGTGGTAATCAATACCACTCCGTTTCCGGCTCTCGCTCCGTAAAGAGCAGCTGCACTCGGGCCTTTTAAAATACTGATATTCTCAATATCATCCGGATTAAGACTGGAAATGGCATTTCCATAATCCACCCTGTTTCTGTCTCCGGTAACCTGGCTGATGTTGTTGATGGTATTATTCAACGGAACACCATCAACTACAATTAACGGTTGATTATCGTTATTCAGGGAACTGGCACCCCTGATGACCATGCTTACAGAGGATCCTACTCCGCTCGTTTGATTTATAGTAACGCCAGGAACCTTCCCCGATATCGCACTCAATATATTTTCCTGTGGAACTCTAACCATTTCCTTACCCGCAACTTCTTCCACCGAATATCCCAGGGATTTTTTATCACGGGTGATGCCCAGCGCCGTTACCACTACATCGCCCAACTCCTGTGCCGAACTTTTCATTGACACGTTTAACGACTGCCTGCCCCGGATGGGCATCTCTACCATCAGGTATCCTACATTTGTGAACTGTAATATACTGTTTGCATTTTTAACGGTGATTGAATATCGCCCGTTAGCATCTGTTTGGGTAGCATTGGAACTGCCTTTTTCCGTAACGGTAACACCCACGCCTGTTTCTTCTTCAAGGTTTACGGTACCGGTTACCCTAAATCCCTGCTGTTGGGCCGATAAGAAATTGACCATCGCAAATGATAGGAGCAGGCCTATGAATCTGAGAGGTAAACAATATTTTATCATAATCATATTAATTGATTGAGTTAATTTTAAATTAATTGTCTGAGGGGTAGTGCTCTATTGTTTTTCAAAAAGAAGAAATACCGGAATGTTTTCTCCTTTTGGAGGCTTGGCTTCATATACATTAACGGTAAATCCAAGAGATCCCAATTTCAAAGTGGTGGCATCTATATATTCAATCCACACCGGTACATCCTTACCATCTGCAGAAACCAAATGCAAGGCTGCTCCATGCGCCTGTAAATTCCAGGTACCCGAATTGCCGGTATTGGGAAGAATGAATTCTGTATGGCCATTGATGGTAAAGGAGCCTTTGGCATCAAAGTTAAAAACATTGTCCTGTGTATCCGTAATTTTGGGCCCGGTTACAGGCAGGTATCCTACCAAATTATGCAAACTGAAACCTACCGGAAGCTGTTGTCCGGCAAATGGAATGGAAAATGCCAATACAATATCGGTTTGCTTCCAGGTGCCTGAAATCATTTCATGTTTAGCAATAGCCGGATCTACCAATTCTTTAATGGTTTCCTTATCACAGGATGATATCAGGAACGCAGGAATGAGAAGAAGAAATAAAGAAAAACATCGTTTTAATTCTCCATTCATAAATAAACAATTTAGGTTATTAAAAAAGCTGTTTTGGTTTTTGTTGGGTTATTGGAGAGCATTAAACAGATATCTTTATTCGTTTTTAAATTGAAAACTAAATTGAATATCTTACCAATGCAATTATACCTAATATTTCAATACTAACAAATGTTAATTATTATTAAATGTATGGCAAAAATTATGATAACCAGGAAGGAGCTATAGAACCTTCATGGTATTGGTCATAAATACCCTTGTACTTATTGTGTAGGGATTGCCGTGTACATCTTTATATTTCAAGTCTACATAAAACGCACGATAACCAGCCTGAGGCAGCGGTTCTGTAATGGTTATTTTTTTCTTACCCGAAATACGGGTATCGTTGCTCGTCCATTTATCATTTCTGAAGTCTGTGTCCTGAGAATCTGCATGCCACACAATCACATCTTCCAGAATATCTTTGGAGGCCTTAACTTTTACTTTAATGCCTTTTTTAGTTATTGATGTAGTCCATGTACAATCCGGATAAGGAGTATGGGTTAAGGAATATCCATAAAATGCACTCAGGGCTTTAAAGGCCTGCTCCCCGCCGCCCAGGTTATGACCGGCATTGGGCACATAATGCAACAGGTTTTTGCCCGGGATACTGTCAAGGTAATTTTTTATATTATCTACTACCCAGTATTCGTCATTAGTTCCCATGAAAATGAGCTTAGGCATAGTAAGTGTTTTCCGGTATGAATAAGGGTCTACCATAGTAGTCACTGCCATGCCGCTTTCCGTTTTGGCGCCTTGAGGAATTCCCAGATTTACATAATCCTCAATCTGTACACTATAATCCCCTAATGCTTTAATTTGATAGTCTAGGCTGATGGGCATATTCAGAATATCAATAACCATCGGGGCTATAGCTTGTACGCGGGTATCGTTAGCGCCTGTAAGCCATGTTGTCCAACCTCGTTTGGAGGCTCCTGATACTACAAATCTGTTTACCGGATGTTGTAGCTGTTCTTTGGAAAATTCCTGAATAGCATCCATGGCCCTTACAGCACTTTTTACCATTGGAAATAATAGTGGCCAAGTGTAATCACCGTCTTTTTTAAAATTATGCAGGGTAAAGGAGATCAGCGCATCTTCCGTAAGGTCGTTATAAAGTGGCTGGTTGGGCGTTTGTCTTAATACAGCAACAATAGACTGGTTAACCGAAGCTAGTCCTGCCATTTCTTTGTTGAATTTATCATCCCTGCCATTCCAGTTGGGTAAACCGTTTTTTATAGAGCCTCCGGTGATAAACAGGAGGGCGCCATCGTATTTATTTTCCTTTGGCACCAGCACGGTCAATTGATGCGCCCACACATGTTCACGCCATTGCTGGGAAGTGAGCAAAAGGGCATAAGCTTTTACATCTCCAAGATCATAGGCGTCTTTAACCTCCCATTTAAATGTTTTATCGCCATTATGTAAGTAATGCTGCAAGGCATTAGATGGATTAGTATCATTTTGTGCCAGAATAACCAATGAAAATATTAAGGCTACTGAACTCAGATAAATCTTCTTCATATTTTTCTATCTGTATTTTATTTCTTTCAAAATTTCGTTTTAAATCAAGGTGGTCATTTTTATTATCATCCAGGTAAAGAAAATTTCATAATGCAGCTATTGATCCGGCTTCGGGCTGTCTTTAACTAACTGCAATGCTTCTTTGATATAAATCTCGCCGGTCATTTCACCAAGACTGGTGCGGCTTACGTATTGATATCTTTTAAAACTATTAAAATCCACTTTTGTAAGCATGTATCCAAAAGCATCATTGGTTAGTCCAAAAAGGAAGGGCTGTTTCGTTGGCATGTTCCGTTTTACATAATAACCAATATTAGGCAATGCTTCTCCAGGGATGGTAAGTATCTGCGCCGTCCCTATATTGAGCAAATTAATGCGGGTGGTTGCATTGTCCGGGTCCAGATTGCCTCCACCGAGTTTCAAAGGCGAAGTATGTAGGATATACTTCATGATGTCTGAATCAATCGGAAACTTGACGATACGATTTGCACAATAAAGGGAAGGGTTGGTTTGTACCGGTGCAGACGCTATAATTTGCAGTGCTTCATCCGCCAGCAATTCTCCGATACGGATACATTCCTGCCAATCATTAGCCTCACCGCCACCAGGAAGACGATTGTCGGCTGTAACCATACCCCCCTGGGCGCTATTCATAAAAAGAGCAACGCCTCCGGCTTTGGTTTCTATCCTATGGTACAAGGGGCCGCATAAGTCAGGACTCAGGATACTCCGGGATGATCCAATGATTTCCGGATGAATAGCATAATTGACCAACGTGGCAAGTGGTTTGTTTTTATTCTTACCTGTTGTGGCAATAGCCTGTATTACACCACAGCGTGGATCGTAAAGATCGGGAGCATAATAGTTATAGGCTATCTTTCCGCTTGCTTCAGCAACCGCAATCTTTAATGTCACCGGCTCTAATTTTTTAACGGCTTCATTTACTGCATCTGCAATTTGCCGAACGCACCAATCCAGATATTTCAAATCTGCATGAGATTTTCCGTTTTCATCCGGGAAGCCATAGGCATCAGGTGCGCTATGGGTATGGGTAACGCCAATTAGTATATTCTCCGGAACAATGCCTTTAATTAGAGCCCTTGATTTATTCCCGAGAGCAGCCGGCCATCCTAAATTATCAATATTAACGATGGCTACCCTGGTACTGCCTTTTTCGAGAACCATAGCTCTGGCATATAAATCGCCCTGTTTAATAGTGGACCGTTTGGGTGTGCCAACTCCACCGGAAACCGGCAGTAAAGGGTCAGGAGTAATGACCCTTACTGCGGCGCCGGCTTTGAAGGTTTGGGCATTAGTGTTGAAACAAAAAACAATTAAAAAACTTGAAATATATAATAGAACATTTCTCATCATATTATATTGTGTAATAACCAATGAAAATATTAACAAAAGTCAATGTTTTCGGCTCCTATATCATCCGAAAAACTAACGAATGTTAATTACATTTCTAAAGTATTAGAGAACGAGGCTTTTGTTGGATACCCGGGAATTTTGAAAAAAATTTAACACATTTGTTTTCTAAGGCTTAGCATAGCCCTAAAGGCGAGGTTGTTAACCGACTGATAGTTCATACTCAGTTTAATGGCAATCTGTTCATAGCTCATGCCCTCGAAGAAACGTAGTCTAACTACCTGTTTTTGGCGTGAGGTAAGTTGGGAGAGCGCAATATTCAGCCGGCTTTTTTGTTCATTGGTATGCTCAGTAGAAATGATGATTTCTTCAACATTTCTTTCTTCTTGTATAAATTCCTGATTTTCATTCAATTCATTGACTAATCCGCTGCGTTTGATCTTTTTAAGAATGATACTTTTTAATACTTTTAAGAGATAGCCATAAGAATGGTTGACTTCACCAATGCTGGCTCTGTAATGCCAGATTTCAATAAAGATTTCCTGTAATGCATCTTTTGCAAGCTCTCGATTATCCGTAATTTTCAGCGCCGCAGAAAACAGTTTGTCAATGTATTTATCATATAAATACCCAAGGGACTCGGCATTCCCTTCTTTCAACTGTCGCCAGCAGGCAGCATCATTTTGGTAATGATATTCAGGCATAAATAATTTATAATAAGGTCAAGATTGTTTGTTGCAACTTTTTCCTGGGCCTGACCGCCGGAAAGTTACTATTTCAAGGTTCAATGTTAAGGATAATTTAAAGATTGAAAAATGGTAATTCTTATAAAAAGAATAGCAAAAATTATTGTTGTGCAGGGGAAAAGAAGGCAGCATACGGCTGTCAGGGGTTGCCTGA
Source organism: uncultured Terrimonas sp. (assembly GCA_964518685.1). Classification (GTDB taxonomy): domain Bacteria; phylum Bacteroidota; class Bacteroidia; order Chitinophagales; family Chitinophagaceae; genus Agriterribacter. The sequence goes on along the minus strand of CAZFGP010000124.1, from coordinate 6,180 downwards.
TAACTTTAAGTGTGATTGTTATAAACCCTTAATCAGCCCGGTTCCTCAAATAAATGACAAACCGTGCGTTCGAAATTAATTTCAACAGCACGGTTTGTCAAAAATGGTTGTTATTGTATAAAATTAAAAAGTATAACGGGCAGAAACGCCTGCATTACCGATATAAAAACTATTATAATAGCTGTAGGGATTAATAATTGAAATAGTGGGGCGGATATCAGCGGATACGTTTAAAGGGATATTACCAAATTTATAATCTACTCCGCCGGTTGGGAAAATACCAAGACCAAATCCTTTATAGTAATTGCTGGAAGAGAACGTATTAAAGGCCGTAAGTCCGCCACCAACAAACCATTTGAATCCCTCAATCTGCCCGATTGGGAAATGGTGCTGATAGGATCCTGAGGCGGAAAGATTGAACCAGCTATTGCCAATATATCCATATGGACGAAAACCGAGGTCTACCTCCAGCGCTCCGGGAGAGGTTATAAAAGTTTTATAGGAAGCGGCAAAAATATCATAATATCCACCTCCTAAACGAACTCCAATTCCATTTTTATAATTACTTCCATCCTGTGCCTGAAGTGTTGAAAAACACAAACCAAGCATAAATACTACGCTCATTGAGAATAAAAACCTTTTCATAAAATTCCTTTTTTAAAGATAAAAAAATGACCTGCAAATATAGTAAAACAATAATACTTAACTATTTACTAATTACGTTTTAATATTTTGTTAGTTAAAACGCCGGGCAAAAAATACCCCATCTGTGATATTGAGTTTAGTGGAAAAATCCTCTGAATAAATTACACCTGAAAAATTTCCTTTAAAATATTCGGCAGTTGCCTCGGTAATGCGAATTACGGCGTTCGTTTCGGTACCGGGTGGTAATGTGGGCGCAAATTCTTCCATCCATGACAGGAATTTCTTTCCACTTTCATCTAAATAAACCAGGTTAACCAGTTTTGCTTTTACCATCCCGGATGAGGTAGTAGCGTAACTTGTATAATCTATATTTGTTTGAGTGTTATTTTCAGTAGCCAGAAGCAGGGTCATATTGTTTTTTGTAGCAACAAAGGCTTCTTTTAGTCCCGCCAGAGAGGTGTTGCGCTGCAAAGATGTTGCCTTATCAAAGGTGCCTTCTATTTGGGCCTTGTATTCAATCGGAGTACCATTAATTTTAAACCGCATGAAATAACCGTCTTCCTGTTTCTTTGAATCGTTTTGCTTCTTACAGAATAAAGTTGCGGAACCAGTAATTAATAGAAAAATACTCAAAAGGAGAGGAAGCTGAAGATTGTTTTTTAATTTCATCTGTACTTAGATTAAGCGATTAAAAAAACGGTTTGAAGGATAGTGAAGAAATTCTTTTTCTAAAATAATTCATCTGAATAGAAGACATCCATATTATTAATAGGTTAACTTTCAATTAACCAGTATATAGTATATTTATCTTTACCGTCTTACTTATGTTGCAATACAGAGAAACCGGAATAGCAGACATTCCTATCCTGAGGAGGTTGGCCTATCAAATTTGGCCGCAAACTTATGGGCATATATTAAGTGATAAGCAGTCAGCATATATGTTGAACCTGATGTACAGTGACACTTCCCTGCAGCATCAATTGGTTACGTTGAAACATCAATTTGTTATTGCTTCAGACGAAGATACCCCTGCCGGTTTTGCTTCCTGGTCATTTGTTTCTGAAGAGAATGTTTATAGATTACATAAGATTTATGTCTTACCGGAGAAGCAGGGAAAGGGGATTGGCAGGGGATTAATAGCGTACGTTATCTCCAGAATTCATCCACTTGGCGCAACAAAACTGGAACTAAATGTTAACCGGCATAATAAAGCAAAAGATTTTTACATTCGTCTGGGATTTCAGGTAATCCGTGAAGAAGATATCGCTATCGGGGAGGGGTATTTTATGAATGACTATGTAATGGAAAAGTTTTTGGAAAGGTAATAAGCCATACAGGATAAATTCTGTTAAAAACAAAAACTCAACTCCGAATAAGCTATCCCAAATTTCAAATCTTAAATTTTAAATCTTAAATTAAACCATGTCATCTGTTTCAAACGAGCGACCCCCAATTGATAAAGAAATTGCTGATATAGCCGATTACGTTTTACACTATGAAATCAAAAACGACTTAGCCTGGAAGACAGCGCATTATTGCCTGTTGGATACTATAGGCTGCGGACTTGAGGCCCTTACTTACCCCGCCTGTACTAAATTGCTGGGGCCAATAGTTCCCGGCACAATTGTACCTTATGGCGCAAAAGTTCCTGGTACTGCTTACCAATTAGATCCGGTTCAGGCAGCCTTTAATATTGGAACAGCAATCCGTTGGCTGGATTTTAATGATACCTGGCTTGCTGCTGAGTGGGGACATCCTTCTGATAATTTAGGTGGCATCCTGGCGGTAGCAGACTGGCTTTCCAGAACGGCAGTAGCCAATGGAAAAGCGCCTCTGACAATGAAATCGGTATTGGAAGCTATGATCAGGGCACATGAAATTCAGGGGGTTATGGCGCTGGAAAATTCTTTCAATCGCGTTGGACTCGATCATGTATTACTGGTGAAGTTGGCTACTACCGCCGTGGTAGGTAAACTGATTGGTCTATCCAGAGACGAATTGATTAATGCCATTTCTCTGGTCTTTTTGGATGGTCATGCGCTTCGAACTTATCGCCATTCGCCGAATACCGGCAGCAGGAAATCCTGGGCAGCAGGAGATGCAACCTCTCGCGGAGTGCGTTTGGCCCTGATAGCCAAAACAGGGGAAATGGGTTATCCTTCAGTACTTACAGCCAAAACCTGGGGCTTTTATGATGTGTTGTTTAAGGGGAACAGGTTTAAATTTCAAAGAGATTATGGCGCCTATGTGATGGAAAATATTCTGTTCAAAATATCTTTTCCCGCTGAATTTCATTCTCAAACTGCTGTAGAAGCGGCTATGCAGTTGCATCAGCAGTTAAATAGACTGAGCAAAACTGCTTCAGATATTAAAAGAATAACCATTCGTACGCATGAGGCTGCAATTCGGATCATTGATAAAAAAGGGCCGCTGCATAACCCGGCAGACCGGGATCATTGTATCCAATATATGATTGCCGTGCCTCTTTTATTTGGGAGATTAACAGCCGCGGATTATGAAGACCGGGTTGCTTCCGACCCTCGCATTGATGCTTTGCGTGAAACAATGATAACCATTGAGGACCTGCAGTTTACAAAAGATTATCATGACCCTGATAAAAGGTCAATTGCCAATGGATTAACAATAGAATTTAAGGACGGTACAATTTTACCTGAGGTGGTAGTGGAATATCCTATTGGTCATAAAAGGAGGAGAGCGGAAGGAATTCCTGTATTGATTGAAAAGTACAAAATCAATCTGGCAAGAATCTTTTCGGTCAAGCAACAGGAAACCATAATTCAGGTATCCCTGGATTATGAGCAACTGAAGGATTATCCTGTACATGAATTTGTAGATTTGCTCGTTTTATAAATGCTGTGGAAAGGCTGAACCTGCAGGTAGCAAAGAAGCGAAGACAAATTTAATTTTGCATTTCGTTCTCTCTGCTTTACCTTTGCGCTTCCTTAAAATAGTACGGCAAAACCCGTGCTTCCTTAAAACATTGATTATTATGAAACAAGGCATCCATCCAAAAAGCTACAGATTTGTTGTCTTCAAAGACATGAGTAATGGAAATACATTTTTAACCCGTTCGGGCGCCAACTCTAAAGAAACGATAAAGTGGGAAGACGGGAATGAATATCCATTGATAAAACTTGAAATTTCTAATACTTCTCATCCTTTCTTTACCGGACAGAAGGTATTGGTGGATACAGCAGGACGTATTGATAAATTCAAAAAGAAATACGCAAAGAAATAAACGTTTTGTCTCAAAAAATAATTTCCCTCCCTTAACAACGGAGGGATTTTTGTTTTTTTGTAAATAGAAAAGATATTTTGGAACCTGTTACCAGCATGCCAATTGTTTTATTTGATACGTTGCTAAGGAACCTGTTGTATCCTTTTACCTATACACGGGCTATTGCAGGTATTCGCTGTGGTTTGTTTACCATGCAGGAAAGATGGCAGCGGCTGACTGGTCGGCAGGTATTTATTCTTACAGCGCCCCATTTGCAACATCTGTATCCTCCAATTCCCTCCGGTAAAACAATATGGATAAATGCAGCAGTAATCCCCGAAACCCGGCTGATAACCAGGATTTTAAATCTGCATGATAACGAAGCGCTGGTTAAGGAGGGCGATATCATAGCAGGCATTACGTCAGCCTCAATACCCTGGGATATGGATCTTCCCATTTTGGAAAAATTCAAAATGCACCTTTCCTTTGAAGGTACCCTGAAAAAATTGGTATATCCCTGGCATATCTTTCAGTATAATGATCAGCTTATTCGAAGCGATGTTGCACTACATACCCGGATTTTGCCTTTGCAACCTCCTGTTGAGCAACAGGGATGGGTTGCGCCTGAAAATATTTTTGTGGAAAAAGGAGCCTCGGTTGCACCCTGTTTTATCAATGCTTCGGAAGGGCCGGTATTTATTGCCGGACACAGTGTTGTAATGGAAGGTTGTATGATACGCGGGCCTTTTGTTATGGGGGCAGGAAGTGTATTGAAGATGGGTACAAAGATTTACGGAGCCACTTCTGTAGGGCCTCATTGTATGGTTGGGGGAGAAATAAAGAATAGTGTTTTGATGGGCTACAGCAATAAGGCCCACGATGGTTATCTGGGAGACTCTGTTTTGGGAGAATGGTGTAATCTGGGTGCGGGAACTTCTACTTCTAATATAAAAAATAATGCCTCTGATATTGTTATGAATGCCTCGCCGTTTTCAAATATCGGGGTGGGCTTAAAGTGTGGATTATTAATGGGTGATTATAGCCGCAGCGCTATAAATACTTCATTTAATACCGGTACATTTGTCGGGATCTCATCTAATATCTTCGGACAGGGATTAACTCCCACCTATATGTCTAATTATACCTGGGGTTATACCCAACGATATATTTTTGATAAGGCTGTTGAACATATAGCCAACTGGAAAAAATTAAAACAACAGGAACTTACACCCGAAGAAATACGGGTTCTGGAATATCTTTATAAACAAACCATTTTATGAGACAACAAATAGCAGCAGCCAACTGGAAGATGAACCTGGTACTTAATCAGGCGGAAAATTTATTGGATGAAATTCTAAAAGCGCCTATCACTTTACAGTCCCATCAAAAAGTAGTATTGGCGGTACCCTTTCCTTATCTGTTAATGGCAAGGCAAAAAACAAAGGATCATTATAATATTTTTGTTTCTGCTCAAAATTGTTTTAATAAAGAAAGAGGCGCTTATACCGGTGAAACCTCTGTGGAAATGCTGGAATCCATTGCTGTAGATTATGTGGTGTTAGGACATTCTGAAAGAAGAGAATATTTTGGAGAATCCAACAGTATACTGGAAGAGAAGACAAAGCTGGTTCTGTCCTATGGATTAACGCCTGTGTTTTGTTGTGGCGAACCTTTGCAGATCAGGGAATCAGGAACTCAAAACGAATATGTTGAAAAACAATTAGAAGAAAGTCTTTTTAACCTTCCGGAAGAGCAAATCCGGAAGATAGTAATTGCCTATGAACCTGTCTGGGCTATTGGTACCGGTAAAACAGCTACTTCCTTGCAGGCGCAGGAAATGCACGCCTACCTTCGCCAGGTATTGGCAAAAAAGTATGGTAATAGTATTGCAGATGAAGTGCCTATTTTATATGGAGGAAGTGTAAAAGGGAGTAATGCCGGAGAATTATTTTCTCAGCCTGATGTGGACGGAGGTTTAGTGGGAGGGGCTTCCCTGATAGCATCAGACTTCATTCAAATCATTACTGCTTTGAAATAAGCAAGTTACTTCGTCATCTGGGGTTGATCATTTTTGTGGGTGGAGTTACTATTTTTAGTTAGGGATTTTGCATTAATCCTGAATATTATGATAGCCCGTTGTTGTGAATCTTCATACTGCGGGCTTCTTTAATTTGTTGTCAATAATTAGAAGGTGCTGAATAACCGGGGCACCTGATGGATGTGGGATAAAATGCCACGAATTCACGAATATTTTGTTGAAATTCGTAAAAATTTTATGAGGATGGTACGTTATTGAG
>CAZFGP010000123.1:0-13225 GCA_964518685.1 uncultured Terrimonas sp. | reverse complement strand
TATTCTAATTCTCCTTTTTCGAAATTAAGACGATTCCGAATAACAAAGAGAGATAATAAGCATCTGCATACCCAACGCGTAAAATAAAAAACAATTAAAACATCTGACTTTTAAATAAAAAAAGATGAGGCGTTTCATAGAAAAACAACTTCATCATTTAATATTTTTTACATTTCCCATCCCGGATTTTGTACCAAATTAGGGTTCAGTAATATGTCTTCATAAGGGAGACCCCAGAGATACGACTTTTCACCAAAATATTTTGTCCACAACCGTTCGCCTCTAAAATCGTTAATCACCTTATTACACCCAAAAATCGGATCTGTTCCGGCAGCAGTTCTCCATCTTCTGACGTCAAAAAACAACTGTCCCTCGCCTGCCAATTCGCGAAATCGTTCCATTCTGATAAGCGTCCTCAAGCTGTCTTTTGTCAATCCGGATACATGCGGTACACTACCCCTGTCTCTAATACTATTCAACGCATCGTAAATATCCTGAGCGGGACCGGATGTTTCATTCTTTGCTTCGGCCCACAGCAACAAGACATCTGCATATCGAATCAAAACAGGGTTTGTGGGTGATTGCCGCATTACCGGATTTACATCACCCACATCTATGTATTTTCTCCACGGGATACTGGCTTTGGAGTTGTCGTCTAATTGATACGCGGGGTAAGGAACATCGTTTGCATGTTCACTATACGGCCAGTTCACCATATAGGTTATTCCCTGGTTACCAACCACCAGTGAACCAGGCATAATTGCAGTAGCCGCCAACCGTTTATCTGCATTCTTAAATTTGTTCTGATACCAGGGTATCAGGTCCAGTCCATATAAATATTGATTTGCATAGTCACTTCCCTTAGGCATATCTGAAATATCAATTATAGAACCATCCTGATTAGTATAAGAAAGGACAGTTGACCAGGACACACAGGCTTCAGACCAACCAGAAGAATTAAGTGAGCGTCCTCCGTATTCAAAATCAAGCACACTACCAAGACCAGGATATGCAATAGCTTCAACTCCGAAAATCACTTCATTATTGCGCTCTGTTAGGAAATTAAAAAGTCCGGAGAAATCTGATGCCAACGAATAATTATAAGGAGCGTGTTGCAATTTCTCTAACTCAACAGCCGCATCACCGAACTCTCCATTATACAGGAAGGTTTTACCTAACATAGCCTGTGCAGCACCCTTAGTAGCTCTACCTTTATCTGAAGCGTCTGAATAAGTTAAAGGCAGGGCAGCAATAGCATCTATAAAATCCTTTTTAATAAATGCTACGGTTTCCTCTGAAGTATTTCGAGGCAAATAAGAGTCCGCAGGATTTATGGGGCGATCTAAAATAGTTACGCCACCAAACAACACCCAGAGATTAAAATAAGCAAATCCCCGAAAAAATTTCGCTTCGCCAAGAAACCGATCACGTAAAGCCTGCGTTACATCGGCATTATCAGTAAGTCCGGCTATAGCATCGTTTGCTCTTGCAATAAGGTGATAATTCGACCTGTAGGCACGCCAGAAATCTCCATTTTCAGCATCTATTCCTTCTTCTGATATCCATCCCTTATTGTTGTAATTATAACCGTCCGGACCCCAGTAAGTAAAGTTAAATATAGACCGCATATAGAATCCATCCCGTCCGCCGCCACTAAATGCGCTATATACACCAGTTATACCCATTGTTGCATTTTTATCGTTTTTCCAAATATTGGAACTGGAAATTGCACTCTGGGGACTCACGTCAAAAAAGTCTTTTTTACAGCCTGACAGGAAGAAGAAAATAATTCCTACGTATAATATTTTTCTTGTCATTTTTAATACTTTTAATATTAGAAACTGAGATTTAAACCAATTGAAGCAGTTTTCATCAGCGGGTAAGTATTTGTTGGATTACTTCCTCCTGAGGCGTAACCGTCTGCTTCCGGATCCATTCCCCTGTATTTGGTAATCGTAAAATAATTTTCAAAATTTATATAAAATCTGAACCTCGTTAACTTCGCTCTTTTAATGAAACGCTCAGGGAGAGAATATCCCAACTGGAGCGCCTTTATTCTTAAATAATCCCCCGGACTTACAAAATAATCGTTGTCCTGAGAATTATTTATGGTATTACCAGATGTGTATATTTTGGGTATCGTAGTACTCTTATTCTCCGGGGTCCAGGAGTCCAGGAATCTCTTAGGATATCCATAACCTCCTATCATGGCTTGCAGGCTCTCAGTTAATCCCTGTACATATTTGTCCACTTTAGCAATCCCCTGTCCCAGCAAATAAAAATCAAATCCTCTATAATTAAGATTTACATTAAATCCGTAGGTCCACAGCGGATTGGGATTACCGTTGTATATCATATCCTCATTATTAAAAACCTTATCCCCATTATTATCCTTTAACAACAAATCTCCCGGGCCGGGTGTAGCTCCTGTCCAGGTATAACCTTGTGCTATTAAGTCATCAATTTCTTTCTGATCCTGAATAATATGATCAACAGATCCCATATAAAACACACCTAACGGCTGTCCTTCGGTCCAAACCTGCGGTGTTGGACCAACTTCTTCCCGAACATCTGGTCCTTTATATTTTACAATCAGGTTCTTATTGTAGGCGCCCAAAGCGCCTATACTAATTCCGAGCTTATTAATCTTTGTCCGGTAGCTAAGATCAAATTCAAAGCCTTTGTTGTCAACTTGTGCAGCATTTACATAAGGGGGATCAAGGATACCGTTTATATTGGGAATAGGGAGTTGTGTGAGGATTCCTGAAGAGAATTTATCATAATAATCAATTGAAGCATTAAAACTATTAAATAATTCAAAATCAATTCCCACGTCAAATACCCGGGTTGTCTCCCACTTCAAATCGGTGTTAACTAATGCCGTTGGTGTTAAACCTTGCGCAATTGCATCATTAAAACTATAATTGCTCACTCCATATACATTCTGCCAGGCATAATTACTTATTCCGTTATTTCCAAGTTTTCCCCAGGATGCCCGAACTTTAAAATAATTAATCTGATCAGCTAAAATACCATCCCAGAATCTTTCCTTAGACACTATCCATCCGGCTGAAAAAGACGGAAACCCTCCCCATCTGTTTTCAGGACTAAATCTAGACGATCCGTCAAATCGAACATTAGCTTCGAATAAATATTTACCATCAAAATCATAATTCAGTCTGCCGAAATATGACCGCATGCGGTATGCCTGCCCACTCCCACTTGCCTGGGGTAAATTTGAAGCCGCATCAAGAACCGGAACATCCATACTAATCAGATCAATTTTTGAAGCGCCGAAATAGGAATAATCCCATTTTTCCTGATTAAATCCACCCATTAGTTTTAAGGTATTTTTTTCGATAGACCTGCTGTATGTTGCATAAATATCCCACACCTGACGTTGTGTCTTAGAAAATCCATTGGAAACCGAGTTATGAAATGCACTTGAGTTTAAGACTTTATTACCCGTTTGAAAATTCCACAAATCCAGAGGCTCATAATTATAGGAAGAATTTGAAGTCGTCGCATCAATAAAATAATCCGCAACTACAGTTAAACCAGGAAGTGGAGTAAGAATGCCGTATACCTTTTCAGTATAATTCTGCAGATTAGTTTCGCCACTATTTTGATCTATTATCGCAAGAAGATTTCCTGCCTGGGTATCCAATCCACTTGACATGGCGCCTCCATATCTTCCATCCGGGTGTTTGGGTAATATACTTGGATTAGGGTAAACAATAAACAATGAGGATGTAATATCAGGACCATGCTTAGAAAAATTACCTGTTAGGATATGACCGAACTTAAGCCAATTATTAACCGTGTAATCCAAACTATTTCTAAAATTATACCGGGTAAGCCCACTTTTTGGCATCAATCCGCTGTTATTAAAAACCCCAACAGAAGTATAAAAGTTAATTTTTTCACCACCCCCACGTGCCGAAAAGGTATTATTAGTCAGATAATTAGGTTTGACAACAACATCATACCATGCAGTATTTGGGTAAGCAAGAGGATCTGTCTTGGATTTCGTTCTCCATTCCTCTATACGATCTTGTGAAAACGATGGGGTAAGTCCTGAATTATTTTGAATTCGATTTACTAACGTCATATAATCTCCTACATCACTAATGATATCAAACATTTTCGTGGGCGTGGTTCTTCCAAGATATCCATCGTAATTAAAAACAACTTTCCCTCCAAGATTTTTACCCGATTTTGTGGTAATTAAAATGACGCCATTAGCAGCTCTGGACCCATAAATAGCAGCTGAAGATGCATCTTTTAAGATGGAGACCGAAGCAATATCGTTCGGATTAATCAGATTCATATCTCCGGGAGTTCCGTCAATAATTACTAATGGACTAGCTCCGGAATTTAATGTGCCGGTACCTCTTATCTTTATCGTTGCATTATTATTAGAAGGGGCTCCGTTATTCTGATTTACGAATACTCCGGAAGCTAACCCTGACAAAGCTGTGGAAACATTTAACAAAGGTCTGGAAGTCATTTCCTTCGACTCGAAGTCTATGCTTGACACCGCTCCTGTCAGGTTTACCTTCTTTTCCGTACCATATCCAACTACCACTACTTCGTCTACAGCAGCAACAACCGGACTTATCCGGATGGCAACATTTGAACGATTACCGATGGCAATTTCCACCGTTTCAAACCCTACAAATGACACAATCAAAATTGCATTCGGCTCCGCTTCTATGGAAAAATTACCGGTAGCGTCCGTTTTCGCGCCAACATTAGTGCCCTTAACCAGAATTGTCGCGCCCTCAAGCGGCTGACCTGTATTGTCTGTTACTTTTCCTGTAATGGGCAGGGCAGCAGAGAAATCATCATAAACATCTTCTACTGGAAGAATAATCTCCTTCAGGACAATTGAATTACCTACCCTTGTGAAATAAAATGGTTGCTGATCAAAGCAAAGCTCCAGCACCCTGTCCACACTCTCATTCTTTACATGAATGCTTACGGGATGCGCTGCTTTCATCATTTTCATTTCATAAACAAAATCAAGCCCTGTCTGCCGGTTAATCTCCCGGAAAACCCGTTGAAGCGGTACATTCTTTTGAGAAATGGTAACCACCTGTGCATGCCCTCCTAAGGCAGCTACCTGCAAACAAGAACCCAATAAGCAGATAGTGAGTAGATTCATAACAAGCCATTGTTTTGCACAGCGAAACTTCCTGTTTTTCCGGAAGGCGCTGCCTAAGTAAAATTTCATACTTTTACATGGTTTTGGTGAACGAATATGTGTCTCTAATACAAACATTAACGGAAACCAAAATTCGCCGGAAGTGGTCCAAACACTTCCGGTATTTTAAGGCTACCGGGTTGTAATAATTTTATCCTCTTCTATAACAAAATGTACTTTTCCTGTTGCCTCTAATACTTTCAATAACTGGGAAACATTTTCCTTTCTCGAAATCACACCTCCTAACAACATCTCAGCCGGCTCTCCTTTATATACAATTTCAACATTGTACCAGCGTGAAACCTGTCGCATAATGGTCTTAACATCCGTATTATTAAAATAAAATCTTCCATTCTTCCATGCCATCACCTGTTCCACATCAGCCCCCTCAACTATTTTTATTTCGGATGAAACTTCCGCTTGTTGCCCCGGATGCAATAGCCTCTCATTTTTCTTACTATTTATTTTTACAGATCCCTCCATCAACGTAACCTTAATATCATTTTCATCATCATAGGCGTTTACATTAAAATGGGTACCTAAAACGGTAATAACGGTTTCTCCTTTTCTCACCCTAAATGGCATATCCGGATTAGACAGCACTTCAAAATATGCCTCTCCTGTAAGGGTTACATTCCTTTCTTTACCTGTAAAGGCAATGGGATAAGTAACCGATGAGCCTGCATTTAACCAAACATGAGAACCGTCTCCTAATATCATATCTATGACCTTACTCCCTCTTGGATTATTTAGCGTATTGTACACCGCTTCATTGGCATCGCCTGTATAGATAATTTTTCCCTCGTCGGTTTTTGAAAGTTGAACATTATTTTGTGATAGCGTAGTGAGGTTGTCAACAGGAACCATTTTCCCATTGGCCAATGTAATTGTAGCCTTTGTAATTTTTGGCGCTTCAAAATCAATTACCTTTTTAACCTGGGCGAGTGGATTAACTGCTTCATCCATTTTTGCAGTACCGATAGTCAGCCAATAGGACAGTCCGGTAATGAGAAGAACCGAGGCCGCTGCCGCCACCCGTACCCAGGGACGCCGATACACCGGAATAATCCTCAACACCGGAATTTCATGTATTACTTTGGCATAAATACGCTCTTCCATTTCCTTCAACTTATCAGGATAATCTTCGGCAATCCATCGGCCAAGCTGACCCTCATTCTGCAACGTTTCAAAGAACTGCTGGTTTGCTACCTTTTGCCTCTTCCATTCTTCTAACTCCAGGGCTTCTGCTTCGCTGAGTGATTCGTGTAAATATTTATATAGAAGAATGGCAATACGTTTCTGTTCTGTCATTTAAAGATTGTTAATAACGATAAGAATTGCAGGTAAAAAATAACTGCTCATTATATACTACAGTTAAAACAGCAAATCCAACTAAAAATTCTTAAAAAAATTAAAATAACTTTAAACTCCGGTTATCAGACTAATACTATTAGATTCTAACCCCAGCCAGATTATTACCGCTAAAAGTGTTGGTTTACCGGCGAGGGCTATTCTTAGATGCCGGATAGCGTTGGCTTTTTGGTTCTGGACAGTCTGCACATTCAATTTCAACCTGTATGCTATCTCAGATGGCTTCAACCCATCAGCATAAGAAAGCAGAAAGATTTCCTTCATCCTTTTAGGCATGAGCTCCACTTCAGCATAAATGAGTTTCATCAATTCCTGGCGGATTTCCTGAAGGTTAAAATCGGGCGCTGTATCAACAGCAAGCTCCATTTCCATCGCTCTTTGTTTTACAGCCTTAGCCCGCAGCTGCTTTAGAAAATTAATGCAGGCATTTTTGGCCGTAACATGCAAAAACGCACGAACATGATCCATTGTTTCAAACCGGCTGCGGTTATCCCACAACTTTACAAAAGTATCAGCCGTCAGTTCTTCGGCATCCTGCTTATCCTCAACCCATTGCTGCACAAACCTGAAAAGAGGAAGATAAAACTGCTTGTACACTGCACGGAAGGCCGCAGGTTCTCCTGCAACAAAATGCTGAAGCAGTTCATGCTCGTGCTGATATGGACAATGCACATTCAAAATGGGAACCCTAAGATAATAAAAATGTCCCTGACAACCGAGTAAATTGACAGGCTTTCAAAATGATCGTTTCCTGAGAAGCTTTCCTTTCTGCAAAGGTCAATCCTCCCTTACCTCCAGCATGGTTTTTATTTCCACTAAATCATCCAATGCAATATTGCATATCCAAAGATCATCTCCTGAACTAATATGGCCTCCATTGGTCAATATCTTAAGTTTTGCTCCTTTATGGACAACATCTGTAATCAAAGCAACGGGCTGCATATCTTTATCCAATAAAGTCGTACCCCTATACAATTCAGCAAAAGGAAGTGTAGTTGAAGTAAAGATATACTCCGCATTTGTACTATCAACCTTCAATTTCCCAACAATCAGGTCATCAGAGGTTGTAACCTCCAACAAATCCTTATCTACCATAGCGGAAGCAATTGGATGAACCGTGTTTTTGTAGGCATTGGAGATATTCATGATCTTCCCATCCATAGAAGCAGCGGTAATAGCTGGCAGAGACGCGGTTTTTATTATAAAACGTCTTTTAGTTACATCAATATTTTGTATAACCCCTTTAATAGGTGAGGCTCGAAATTCCTTTTCTTTCCACTTCAAAAAAGTACCGTCTGAAAAGTAAACCCTCTTCAAATCATTTTCTTCACTCAGCGTAACCACCGCTGTTGCTGCATCTGTCTGTATCTGATGCGCCGGAATCCGTTTCACTGCATTGCCCGTATCACTTATAATGATATCAAAATAATTTTTTCTTTTTACCTGAATTGCTTTTGCATAACCTCCTTCCACCTTAACACTTTTTGAACCGGTTATAACAGGTTCAGCATGATATGGTTCCCAAATACTGGTAAACACAGTTTTTAATGAATCTTCTGAAGGTGCCGCCTGATGACGTACCAGCAGATATTTTACGAGGAATCTTTTTGCCCTTGGCTTATCGAACGCATCAGCCTTGAATATTGAAAAATTTTGCGATTCCGGTATATGAATTCTCAATTTTGCAGTACTATCATTTAAATGCCGGTACTCTGTGATTAATTCCCCCTTCTTTAACTGCTGTACATTAAATAAATATTGATAGCCCGAACCCTTATAGCTGCTGTAACCACCCTGGTAGCCCGGCACATTTAAAAGAGCATCATCATAAATCTCCCCAATCTTAACCTTCCTGCCTGCAAAAGTTCCCGGTTGTATTTTGCCCCATTTCCCAGATATCGGATATGCTTTTCCCGGCGGACCGTGTAATGCATAGTCGTGTTGCCTCCCTCCTTCTATCCGAAAGAAATCTGCAAAATAACTGCTGTTACTATCAACATCCACCATAATGATATTCCTTCTATAGGTTGAAACCTGCTCATAGGGTTTCGAAGAAACATCAATACTTCTAATAAAATCTCCATTTGAAAAATGATGGAGCCCGCCCATATTATTCTTATCCTGTCGCCGGGCATCCACTATTACGGTATTATGAGCCACCGTATTCGTTGACCACCCAAATAATTCCTTCACATAATTATTCATTGCATCAGGATATCCAAAATCGGGCATCATCTTTTGCCCATAGGCAAACAAATCTACATTTAAGAAATCCCAATGGTAATGCGTGCCTTTATAACCATAGTTGACAGCAATACCCATATTGTCTCTCCGGTTATTCAATACGCCCATACCATATCCTGCAAATAATCTGGATTTCCGGGCGGGCAAGTTCGCCCGGGCATTTTTTACAGTACTATCGGCTATTACGGTTCTGAATAAGGACGGATAGGAATCAAAGGAGTTTTCTCCTGTTTTTTGCATAAACTCGAGCCAGTTTAGCATTTCAGGTAATCGGTAATTGTGGTATGCAATCTGATACGCATTACTGTTTAACCCGACTATTCCTCCAAGCGTATTTCCTGAATCTCCAATATCCGGTGTAAATTTCCGGGCGACCACCATTTCAATCGGACTCTTAAATAAAAGCAACATTCTATAATCAGAAAAAATATCATATCCGGATTTTTTTAGCAAATCCCCAAGTATAGCCAGCTGTTCAATCGTCAGCGTATTATAACTTGGCGATTCAAGCGGTGTACCGTCCCGAAAAATCATATTGTACAGGGCATATCGAATACCGGATTGCACACGGCTTACACCTGGACTGTTTACAATCATATCAATATATTTTTTCGTATCCATATTTTGACGAGCAAGCAACACATATAATAATGCTGACTGATGCATCCCATAATTTCCCTGAATTTTAAAACTCAGGTATCCGTCAAGCGCATCTTCCAACACATTAGCTTCAATAAATGCCCGTACCTCTTTTCCGGTTTTATTATTATTTCTCAACAACACCGTATCGTCATCTATAGTATTCCATACAGCATCATAAGTCTCTGCCGCAGCCTGAATAAATGAGGTCTCCCAAATCAGGTTAAATACCTTCCCATTGTAAACACCTCCCTGCTGTTTTAACATATATCCGTACCTCGATTGATTGGCATAATCCATTGAAGGATATATTTCTGCAAGCCGATTCAACATCACTGCGGCCTTATGCGCATATCTTTTATCACCGGTTAAAACATATGCACGACCAAGATTCAGGATGGCGGGTTCAAGATGATCCTTCCATATCCAGTGATTAGCATAAGCAATAAACCAGTAACGCTGACCATCAGGCGCGATCCATCCCCAGCCATTATCCGTATAGCCTTTGTTCCAATCTCTTTTTTCAGAAAAGTCGCTCTTATAAAATGTTGCATAATCATTTGAAGGGTATATTTCTTCTCCAACTGGACATTTAACCTTAAATGGACTCAGCGGATCAACAATCCATGGATAAGCACCTCCTTTCTTAAAAATAGAATCGCCATGCACAGGACAACCCTGAGGATTCAAATCAAATCCTCTGGGCACCCTTGCATCCGTCATTATGAATCTGATATCCTCGTCTTCCCACTCCAGCCATTTATCAGCGCTTCTTAAAATTGTTTCTTTTATGGCTTTTGCCTTCCCAAAATGTTTAATATTATACAAAGCCTTTTGAACATTCACACTCGTATAAATCAAAGTTTCAGTTTTCAGGGGATAACCCGGAAGACGGGTAGGAACAAATTTAAATTCGGGCATATCCGGCTCCACAGAATTTTGCTGCGCATGCCCTCTATTAGCCGCTAATAAGATCCATGAAAACATCCAAAGAATTATAATAACACTAAAGTTTACTTTCATATAATCGGGTGATTTAAATTATACCATTGATTTACTGAACACGAAAGTTATACCATTGACATGACATTATCCGCCTGACAAAACCCCGGTTGTCTTCTCTGCATCACCGGTGATCTCTACCAAACCGACTCCTCTTACGGGAAGGGTGTAATTCATTTTGATAATCCCATTCTGATACACTTGCAGCAGTTTCTTCCCTTCAGCATTTATGAAATACACTTGCCCCGAAGGTGGAAGTCCATATTCATCGGCTTTTATTGTAAATCGCACCGGCAAAGCGTTGTTGCCTATACCGGCGAGTGCAATGCCTACCGATCCATCCTCTGCTTTCCATGCCGATGCATACATGAGAGGAACTTTCAATTGAAAGGCAGTAATCTTTTCCTTCTGTCCTGCATAGATGGAAAGCCTTGATATAGGGATGATTTTTTCAGGAATTTGAATATCCGGTGCAGGCATAAACGTTCCATACAACAGGTATTTCAAATTCTTATACCTGGTTTTTACAATATTCAGCAGATAATTAATTGCTTCACTCCGGGTGGAGGAAAGCGTTTCATGGTAGTTAGCAATCGTTGGCTGCATTCCCCACACAAAGGAACGGGCCTGCTCCATCAAAAACTGTTCATTAAACTGTGCTTCTAAAAGCTGCTCCGTGGCTGACGGACGGTCTTTTTCCGGCCATAACTCGTCATAAGGAGGTGTTACCAGCGAGGAATAACTCCCAAAGGTTATTGCATAAGGATGATATACTGCCTGAAACAAAGGAATGGTAGCAGCGCCTCCGACACCGGCATATCTCTCCTTACTCACCGCCAACGTAAGAAAAACATTCAAATAGGGAAGCCATCCTTCTCCACCACCTTCTCCTGCCAGCGTAATGTTTCGGTTGTACATATTACCCGACCGGATTTTTTCCGCTAACAATCCAAAACTGTTAGTCCAGTAATTTCCACCGCCTGCGCTGTGACCGTGTTTCCCGTTGTAACACATTAGATTAAGACAGGCCTGATCCATATATATGCCACCCAGATTATATTCATTGATGGCTTTATTGGCCAGGAAAGCATATTTAGTCCTCCAGTAATCTGTAGCCATACACATCGGGGTCAGGGAATGTTGGGTAAAAATATTGAACACATGCGCTTTTGTATCTCCATTGATATCTCTCACCGCCCAACGGGAAGCGCCTTCTCTTTCGAAGCTTTTTGTGGAAGTACCCCATTGGTAGGAGTTCATATAAACGATGGCATTTATATCTTTTTTCGCTGCTTCCAGGACAGCCCTTTTGAATGGCTCTTCTCCTTCTCTGGGAGGGAAATATTCAGGAAACCCATCATCGTATGCACAGCCATGCCACCAGTGCCACAGAACATTCACCGGCAGTCCCAACCTGTTTTTCATATCCTCCGCGGGTGACAGCACATTCCCCGACCGCCCCCTGTTCCAAATCCATAAGGCAGTTTCTTTGGCCCAGGAAAAATCCGTTGCATTTTTAAATCTGCTTTCTCTACACCATTTTTGTTGCGTACCCCAGTCACGGTATATCATAGCCGCAGTCTGCCAGTCGCCTTTGAAAATGCCCACAACAGCCCGGTAAGGCAAGGTATATGATTGTATGGTTGAATCATACGCGGGAAAATTATCCATCCGGTAGCTCAAATTACGTCCGCTGTCAACCGATATCCCAAAATGCTTGACATAACTCAAAGTATCATCTGCCGCAGCATAGAAACCGCTTTTGTTTTTATTGTATAAGGCCACAAATTGCATTGACAGGGGACCGGGATAACTCCAGCTATAATTTTTAGGATTTTCGCCCGCCTGTCCACGCGGATTCCTGAGCAGTTCGCCCATCCATAAGGGAACTGCCAACTCCTCATTACCCTGGTCTTTCAGGTCTGCTATTTTGGGAAAAGATATCTTCCTGATCTTAGAGCCTTGTATGCCGGAAACCCCGATATGCCATCTGGATAACCGGTCCGCCCCATCCGTCTTTATCACCACCGTTACTTTAAAGGAAGGCTCTGAAATATCCTGGAAATTACTCCATTGTAAAGTGGCGGCTTCATCGCCAGTTTTAACAAACTGGAAAGTCTTTGCCCTACCGATATCCAACTTTTGAACAACACCCTTCTTTTCCAGTAATATTTCCCAGGGTGACCGGGAGTAGCTGCCGTTTCCATTTAGCAGTTCAGTCCCCAGTTTCAAATCTGTTAGCGTCAACAGCGCCCCAGTGGATGCATCAAATCGAATGCTGACCACTTCGTTTTCGACAACAAAGCCTTTATCGTTTTGCAATTCTCCTGCCCATCCATGGAAAGAAAACAGTAGGAACAGTAGTATTCCTGACAATACCCATTTCAGTGTATGCTTATTCACTTCAGTTTTTATTTTAGTCCGTTTTTCATTTGTCTAATGTATCCAATAAAAATATAATCGGGATTGGAATTGCATGTACCCTAACAGACACTTCCTTCTCTGCAATTTAAGACCGTCTGATGGAAAAGGGAAAAAACGAATTAAAAAAATACCTCACTAAAATTATTAATGAATATTTGGCAACTTAATAAACGTAGATTACTTTGCTGCTTCAAGCAGATCATTTTTATGAATTGAATCTGTCTTTTATTATCCAAATCAAACAACAATCAACAACATGAAAAAGACTGGGCTAACGAACTTGCTTAACCCACATTGCAGCTATCCAGACATAAATTGAGCAATAGCGCGGGGTTCATT
>CAZFGP010000122.1:10936-13452 GCA_964518685.1 uncultured Terrimonas sp. | reverse complement strand
AGAATGTACAGAAAAGACCTGGCCAATGGTTTCAATAATTCCTGTGAACATGCCTGCAAATTAGGAATGAAATAGGAATTTTTTAATTTGTTTTGGATTTTATCAGGTTAGTCATATCTTTGCGCTCCTTAAAACTGAAAAAGGGGTAAAATATTATGCTCATTATTGATTCCAAAGATTGCGAAAACATAGACAAAGCGCTTAAGAAGTACAAGAAGAAGTTTGAAAAGGCTAAAATTCTTTTGCAGCTTAGGGGACGTCAGTCGTTTACTAAGCCGTCTATTAAACGCAGGGGTCAGAAATTGAAGGCCATCTACAGGCAAAATGTGATTATTGGCAAGGTAGAACCCAAGTAGATTTTTTAATAAATAATTGTTAGAGGTAGCCGTAGAGTGATTAACTTTATGGCTGCCTTTTTTTATGTCTGATACTATTGTTGCATATCCAATAGAGCCCTTTCTCAATTATTTGAGTTTTGAAAAGAGGTATTCTCCTAATACAGTTACAGCGTACAAGAAAGATTTGGAACAATTTTTTGAATTTCTTGAAGGGAAAAAATATCCTTATAATCCTTTGGATAGCATAACCTCTTCCCAAATCCGGCAATGGCTGGCTGGCATTATGAAAAATCATTCGGCCAAAACGGCTAATCGAAAGATTTCTTCTTTAAAGTCTTTTTTTAAATATCTCTTAAAAACCGGAATGGTAGAAACTACGCCGATGGCAACTATTCATTCGCCCAAAATACCCAAAAGGCTACCGGTATTTGTGGAAGAGAAAAGCACGCAAACACTTTTTAAACATGTTTCCTTTGAAGAGGGGTGGAAAGGAGCCACAGAGAGACTGATTTTAAAATTGCTGTATGCTACCGGGATAAGATTAAGTGAATTGATTAATCTAAAAGAGGCGCAGGTGGATATTCATCAGCACAGTTTAAAAGTTGTGGGTAAAGGCAATAAGGAGCGAATTATCCCTGTAAGCAAAAATCTGACTGCCGATATTGAAGCATACCTAAAACTGAAACGCGAAATTCATCCATCCTTTGATGCGGTATTTCTATTGGTAGGGGCTAAAGGGAAAAAGCTTTACCCTAAATATGTATATCAGGCTGTTAAAAAAAATCTGAGCTTAGTGACTACGCTGAAGAAAAAAAGTCCGCATATAATGCGCCATACTTTTGCCACTCATCTGGTTAATCAGGGCGCAGACCTTAACGCAATTAAAGAATTGCTGGGACATTCCAGTTTGGCGGCTACTCAGGTATATACTCATCTTACTATTGAAAAGCTTAAGGAAGTATATAAGAAATCTCACCCTAAAGCATGAAGCGGTAGAATTAAAATTAAAAAGACCGCCTTATACAATAAAAAATTATTTGAATTCCTGCTTACAAAAGTTTAACTTAGGCTTGTTGTGGTCTGTGGTACTACAGCAAAAGTTCTTTTTTTATTTGTTATTAATTGTTCACAGAAATTAAACTGGATTATCATGAATGTAAACATTCAAACGGTGCGTTTTGATGCCTCATCGAAATTGCTTGAGCATGTTAGCAAAAAGATCAAAAAACTGAACAATTTCCATGACAGGATTACAGCAATTGATGTGTACCTGAAACTGGACAATGTGGCGCATCAGATCAAAGACAAGGTAGCGGAGATTAAAGTGAAAGTGCCGGGTCATGCCTTTTTTTCCAAGGAATCCTCCAAATCTTTTGAAGAATCATTTAATGCTGCTCTGGATTCAATAATAGAGCAGATTAAACGCAAAAAAGACAAACAAATGCAGGCTGCATGAATAGAAGGGGGTCTCTGAAGACCCTCTTTTTTTACTTCCTCCGCAGCATCTGATTAGAAACTTCCATATGCTTCTTTAAACGACTCCCTTATTCTTCCAAAAAATTGTCCTTTTAAATTTTTGCATTTAAAGATTTCCATTACCTTTGCCTTCCCAAAAAATGAGGTGAAGGTTTTGTTTGGTTTAGAGTTCTTTACAGTATTGAATTTCAACAAAATGCCAGTGTAGCTCAGTTGGCCAGAGCAGCTGATTTGTAATCAGCTGGTCGGGGGTTCGAATCCCTCCACTGGCTCAGCATTTTGCTGTTTTTGAGGATATGGGTTCAGTAGGCGGGGTCAGCAGCAGTCGTCATCTTAAGAACTTTATATAAAGGGATACACATAGTTTTGGGCAAGTAGCCAAGTGGCCAACGGCAACAGACTGTAAATCTGTCCTCTTCGGAGTTCGGTGGTTCGAATCCATCCTTGCCCACAGAATAATTTGAAATTTCAAATTTAAAATTTGAAATGATAAGCGGGAGTAGCTCATTTGGTAGAGCGATAGCCTTCCAAGCTATAGGTGGCCGGTTCGAGCCCGGTCTCCCGCTCTTTGGTTTGGCGTTAACAGTTTGCGATTTTGAAGTTGGATCAACTGGAAACTACAAACTGAAAACTCTTAAACTGAGATCGCCGTTGTAGCTCAGTGGTAGAGCATCCCGCTTTGGGCGGGAAGGTGTTGAGTTC
>CAZFGP010000122.1:0-10836 GCA_964518685.1 uncultured Terrimonas sp. | reverse complement strand
AAGAAGATAGCTCTCACATTAGCTATATCAGCCGTTGTAGCTCAGTGGTAGAGCATCCCGCTTTGGGCGGGAAGGTGTTGAGTTCTTAAAAGATGTGGGGTGAAAAGAAGATAGCTCTCACATTAGCTATATCAGCCGTTGTAGCTCAGTGGTAGAGCACGTCCTTGGTAAGGACGAGGTCGTGAGTTCAACTCTCATCAACGGCTCTGAATTTTTACGGATAGTACCCTGTAAAAGGGGTTTTTAAATATAAAGCAAATCAGTTTGCAGCCTGTATAATGTCATTGTTTGCGGGATGCAGCTATAATTTTAAACCGCAACTTAAAACAGATATCAGATGTCAAAAGAGACCTTCAAGAGGGACAAACCTCACGTTAACATTGGAACCATTGGTCACGTTGACCATGGAAAGACCACACTCACTGCTGCTATTACGGAAGTGCTTTCCAAAAAAGGAATGGCAGAGGCGAGAAAATATGCCGACATTGATGGTGCTCCTGAAGAAAAGGAAAGGGGGATCACCATTAATACTGCCCATGTGGAGTATCAAACAGCAAACAGGCATTATGCACACGTTGACTGTCCCGGTCACGCCGACTATGTTAAAAATATGATTACAGGGGCAGCACAGATGGATGGAGCTATCCTGGTTGTTGCTGCAACTGATGGTCCCATGCCCCAAACCCGGGAACATATCCTCCTGGCGCGTCAGGTAGGTGTACCCCGTATGGTGGTATTTATGAATAAAGTGGATCTGGTAGACGATCCGGAACTGCTTGAATTGGTGGAAATGGAAATTCGCGAACTGCTGACTAAAAACGGCTTCGATGGAGATAATACGCCTATTATTAAAGGATCGGCTACAGGCGCACTTGCCGGGGATGCCAAATGGGTTGGCGCAATTGAAGAATTGATGCAGGCTGTGGATGATTATATTCCTTTGCCTCCCCGCCCGGTTGATTTGCCATTCCTGATGAGTGTGGAAGATGTGTTTTCCATTACCGGACGTGGAACGGTGGCTACAGGCCGTATTGAAAGAGGACGCATTAAGATTCAGGACTCGGTGGAAATTGTGGGATTAATTGAAAAACCCCTGACTTCAACCGTTACCGGAGTTGAAATGTTCCGTAAATTACTGGATGAAGGGGAAGCTGGAGATAATGCCGGATTATTACTTCGTGGTATTGAAAAAACCCAGATCCGCCGTGGCATGGTAATCTGTAAACCAGGTTCTATCACTCCGCATACTGAATTTAAAGGAGAAGTATATGTGTTGAGTAAAGAAGAAGGCGGACGTCATACTCCGTTTTTCAACAAATACCGTCCGCAG
The DNA here is from genome assembly GCA_964518685.1 of uncultured Terrimonas sp. Lineage (GTDB taxonomy): Bacteria > Bacteroidota > Bacteroidia > Chitinophagales > Chitinophagaceae > Agriterribacter. The sequence goes on along the minus strand of CAZFGP010000122.1, from coordinate 9,506 downwards.
TTCTATTTCAGAACTACTGACGTTACCGGGGAAGTTGAGTTACCGGCAGGTACAGAAATGGTTATGCCCGGTGATAATACCTCGCTTTCTGTTAAACTGATCCACCCGATTGCTATGGAAAAAGGTCTGAAATTCGCTATTCGCGAAGGGGGTCGTACGGTAGGCGCAGGTCAGGTTACTGAAGTTGTAAAATAAGCCAAATCTTTCGGTACGCACCGGTTGATTAGGAAGGTTTTTATATTTTTGCAAAGTATCTGGAGCCTATCCAGATACTTTGTTTATAAATAAGAAGTTCTTTAAAAATAACCTACGGGCATAGTTCAATGGTAGAATAGAGGTCTCCAAAACCTTTGATCAGGGTTCGAATCCTTGTGCCCGTGCGCAAAATGATAGATATAGGAAACGCCGATTCTTCTTATTCAGACAAAAAGAATAAGTAATAGACGTTCCATCCGGCAAGAGTTTTAAAAATTAAAAATATACGGATGAATAAAATAAGTGCTTTCTTTAAAGATTCGTATCATGAATTGTTGGAGAAAGTGACCTGGCCTAACTGGCAGCAGTTGCAGCAATCCACTACCATCGTACTGGTGGCTACTGTTATTATAACGGTCCTGGTTTGGATCATGGACTATGCAAGCAATTCGGTATTGAAATTTATTTACTCCTTATTTAAATAATAATGGAAGAAATTGTTAATGAACAGGAGACCAAGTGGTATGTGCTACGCGTGGTCAGCGGAAAAGAAAGGAAGGTAAAAGAATACCTTGACAAAGAAATTGCCCGTAGTGATTGGGGGAAAGTTGTAAAACAGGTTTTTCTTCCTGTGGAGAAGGTATATAAAGTACAGAATGGTAAGAAGGTAATGAGGGAGAGAAACTTCTATCCCGGATACGTGATGATAGAAGTGGAACCAGGTAAATTAAATGATGAAATTATTTCCAGTATTAAGAATACAAATAATGTGATTCATTTTCTGGGCAAGGAAAATCCTATAGCCTTACGCAAGGCGGAAGTAAATAAGATGCTCGGCAAGGTGGATGAAATGAGCGATGGCGGAGTTACTATGAGCGAGCCCTTTATTGTTGGCGAAACGATCAAGATTATTGATGGACCGTTTAACGACTTTAATGGAGTGATAGAGGAAGTGAATGATGAAAAGAAAAAGATTAAGGTGAACGTAAAAATATTTGGCCGGGCTACACCCGTAGAGTTGAATTATATGCAGGTTGAAAAAATTGCATAATGATATTTAAAATATGTTGAAAGAGAACCGCCGAAAGGCGGTTTTTTTTGCACCTTAATTATCTTTTATCCACATTCCTGAGTTTTATACTTCTCTTTTCGAAATAAAAAACTGTAGTTTTGCATGACCTCTTAATAACTTTTTTCCATATTACAGGTCATTATCAGATGGACTATTCCTTTTGAATAGCCATGTTTTTTTAACAGGGTTTAAAATAAATAACTGGTTTAAGCCATGGCTAAGTACATTTTTGTTACAGGTGGTGTAACTTCTTCTCTCGGTAAAGGAATCATTTCTGCCTCGCTGGCTAAGTTGTTGCAGGCCCGTGGGTTGAAAGTGACTATTCAAAAATTTGATCCTTATATCAATGTTGATCCGGGTACGTTAAACCCTTATGAACACGGAGAATGTTATGTTACGGAAGATGGCGCTGAGACTGATCTTGATCTCGGACACTATGAAAGATTTCTGAATATTTTTACCTCACAGGCTAATAATGTTACTACCGGTCGTATTTATCAAACCGTAATCAATAAAGAGAGAGAAGGGGCCTATCTGGGAAAGACGGTTCAGGTGGTTCCTCATATCACTGATGAAATAAAAAGAAGAATGTTGTTGTTGGGGAAGGAGGGTTATGATATTGTAATAACCGAATTGGGGGGTACTGTGGGTGATATTGAAAGTCTGCCTTTCATAGAAGCCGTTCGTCAGTTGCAATGGGAACTGCCTGATGAGGATTGTTTGGTGGTACATCTTACCCTTGTGCCATATTTAAAAGCGGCAAAGGAATTAAAAACCAAACCAACACAGCACAGCGTAAAACTGCTGAGTCAGGAAGGTGTTAATCCGGATATTATAGTGTGCCGTACAGAACGGCCCCTGACACCTGAAATACGCCGGAAAATTGCCTTATTTTGTAATGTAAAGCCAGACTCAGTAATTGAATCTGCCGATGCCACCACTATTTATGAGGTGCCTTTGAATATGATGCGGGAAAAACTCGACCAGATATGTCTTAAAAAAATGGCAATTGCAAACGCTCATGAACCAGAACTGAGCCGCTGGAAGGAGTTTTTGGATAAGTTGAAATATCCCAAAAGCAAGGTGAATATCGGACTTATAGGTAAATATATCGAATTGCAGGATGCCTATAAGTCTATATTAGAGGCTTTTGTGCATGCGGGCGCCATGAATGAGTGCAGTGTAAATGTGGTGAATTTACACAGCGAATACATCAGTCATGAAAATGTGGAAGAAAAGCTGGGCAACCTGGATGGGTTATTGGTTGCTCCCGGATTTGGAATGAGGGGTATAGACGGAAAGATTCTGGCAGTTAAGTATGCAAGGGAAAATGGCTTGCCGTTTTTGGGGATTTGCCTGGGGATGCAAATGGCCGTTATTGAGTTTGCCAGAAATGTACTGGGTCTAAAAGATGCCCACTCAACAGAGATGAACCCTGATACCAATAATGCGGTCATTGATTTGATGGATGATCAAAAGAAAGTTACTGCCAAAGGGGGTACCATGCGTTTGGGAGCCTATCCGTGCATTTTGAAAGACGATACTTTAGCAAGAAGTATTTACGGAATGGAAATGATCAGTGAAAGACATCGTCATCGCTGGGAGTTTAACAATACCTATTTGGATAGTTTTGAAGAAAAAGGAATGATTGCCAGTGGATTTAACCCTGAAAGCGGCCTTGTGGAAATTGTTGAATTACCCAACCATCCTTATTTTATAGGAGTGCAGTACCATCCCGAATTAAAAAGTACAGTGGAAAATCCCCATCCTTTGTTTGTTAGCTTTATCCAGGCAGCAAAAGGCTTTGCTGAGGAAAAAGATTCCAGGAAAAGACCTTCTTTGCAGAATGAAATTGCATAATCAGAAGGATTTCGTTTAATATTGAAACAATTCGTGTTACAGCCGAAAAGTTTACTCAAAGGTGTTACCTTTGCCCACTCAAATTTTTGGTAACATGCAGTTTGATAAAAATGCAATTCTTGGTTTTGTATTATTGGCATTGATGTTTCTTGGGTTTTTCTATTTCACCCGTAAGGGACAACTGGAAGTGGAAAAACAAAGCCGGCATGTTCAGGATTCTATAGCTGCTCTTCAGCCCGTTGTTGACCCCGTAGTTGCTCATGCCGATTCTGTTAAACTGGCCACTGAAAACAAAGTGGCATCCGCCGGTCAGTTTGTTACCGCCGTAGATGGCACTGAAAAAGAAATTGTGCTTGAGAATGAATTGCTCAAAATCACTTTTACTAACAAGGGAGCACAGCCCAGGCTGGTGGAATTAAAAAAATTTAATTCGATAGACAGTCTGCCTGTTAAGTTAGTTCAGGAAGGATTCGATAAAATCAGCTATTCGGTAAATACGGAAGCTAACCGGTCTATTCAGATCACTGATTTATATTTCGATGACGGTGCAGTTATAAAAAATCCGGATGGAAGTCAAACGGTCACCTATCAATTAAAAGATTCCGCCGGGCAGAGCATAATTCACCGGTTTACGCTGCCCGAAAATCAATATATGGTAGATTGGAATATTGAAATAGAAGGCGTGAATAGTTTGCTTACCCGGAATAGTATTAATTTTTTATGGCAGGATGAGGTAAGACAACACGAGAAGGATATCGTTATCGAAAAAAGAGAAACCCAGATTGGCTTTTGGACAAAAGATGATTATGATTATTTCACGCTTGGCAGAACGTCAAATAAACAATTTGACAGTCCGGTACGGTGGCTCAGCATTAAGCAAAAATTCTTTAACACTACCCTGATTGCAAAAAATGGTTTCAACTCCGGTAGTATTCAATGCACAGAAAGTCACGATTCCACTGGTATCATAACTGCCGCAACCACTAATTTTCAGGTGGTTGTGCCATCCTCTAATCATGTGTCTGTACCCTTACAGTTGTATTATGGTCCCAATGATTATAAAATCTTAAAAAGCTATGACTTAGGGCTGCAAAATGTAATCAATCTCGGACAGGGCATTTATGCTTTTGTGAAATACATCAACAAATGGCTGATTATGCCTGTATTTGATTTCTTTGCAAGTTTTATAGGTAACCTTGGTATTGTGATTGCCTTACTTACCATATTCATCCGTCTACTTACTTCTCCGTTGGTGTATACAAGTTATTTGAGTGGAGCGAAAATGAGAGCATTACGCCCCGAGTTAGAAACGCTGAAGGCTAAATTAAAAGATGATCAGCAGGCTTATGCTATGGAACAAATGAAAGTGTACAGGAGTGCAGGCGTGAATCCATTGGGTGGTTGTATTCCAGCCTTATTGCAAATTCCTATATTCTTTTCGTTGTACAGCTATTTCAATGCCACACTTGAATTGAGAGGTAAGAGTTTCTTATGGGCTCAGGATCTCTCCTCCTATGATTCTATTCTGAATTTCGGGTTTAATATTCCATTTTATGGTAATCATATCAGCCTGTTTACTGTGCTCGCTATGGTTACGAGCCTTTTGATTTCAATATACAGTATGGCGCAAACCCCAACCATGGATAACCCCATGATGAAATATATGCCCTATATATTCCCCGTTATGTTGTTGGGCATATTTAACGGTTTACCTTCGGCGCTTACCTGGTATTATACCGTGTCTAACGTTATTACACTTATCATTCAATATGTTATCCAGAATTTTATCATAGATCATGATAAAATAGTGGCTCAGCTGGAATTAAACAAGAAAAAGCCGAAGACCAAGAGTAAATGGCAGGAACGGCTGGAGCAAATACAGGAAACGCAGCGGCAGGCGCAACAGGCAAAAAATAAACAACAGGGCGGCAAACGGTAGGTAAATATTTATCGTATGTTTTCCGGCGATTTTGTTTTTTAGCATAACGACATACAACCATGCAGCACATTTCGTTATCTTTATCTATTAAACCCTTAACAGATAGCGTATGTTTAGCAGATTTTTCCTTTTGGGAATGATTATATTATCCATGAATAACCTGGCCGTGGCTCAAAAGATATTTTCGGAGGGTACCATCGTTTACGATATCACCGTGCAAACGGGCAGTAAGGAACCTCAATTGGCAGATATGTTTGATGGAGTTACCACTACCATTTATTTAAAAGGCAGCCAGAGTCGTACAGAAATGATTAGCCCTCTGGTATCTACTATTATTATTCTGAATGCAAAAAACAATACGGGTGTCGTTCTGAAAGAATACGGAAACCAGAAATTACTCATCCATATGACCGGAGATGACTGGAACGAAATGAATAAAAAATATGCAGGGATAACTTTTACGCCTATGAAGGAAACCAAAACAATTGCTGGATATTCCTGCCAGAAAGCGCTGGCCACCTTAAAGGATGGGACTACATTTACTGTTTTTTATACGAAGGAAATGGTAACTGAGAATAAGGATTATAATTATCAGTTCAAGACCTTGCCCGGACTTCCTCTTGAGTATGAATCTACCGAGGGCAAGTTGAAGATCAGATACACGGCCTCAAAAATCACTTTTGATCCCGTTCCCATACAAAAATTCAAAATCCCTGAAAGTGGATACCGGGAGCTTACCTATAGAGAAAGCCTGAATCTGAATAATTGAGTAATCTGTACGTTTTTTTGTCTCCTTACTGATCCGGACTAAACCGTTGGGCGGTTGAAGAAAATGGTAATTTAATCGTTAACTGATAATTTGAAATGACCTTCAGGATACCTGTTAACGCAAACGATCCACACTTTTAACCAGCTTCTGGTCTTTGTAAATGCCCCGCATAGCTAATATAATACTGATCGGGATTAAAAAATAAAAAACAGACCAAAGGGTAAAGGAACCCTGACCAAAAGACTTTATTTCCATAAAAAAAAGCCAGTCGGTTATAAGACAAAGCAGCAATCCGGCCAGACAGAGTTTTAATTGCATACTTCTGTTTTTATATAGAAATATCGTAATGAATGAAATTAAACCGGTGCAAACGGTAAGAACAATCAAAAATAAACCGCTGGTAGCGCTTAAGGTGTTATAGGACTGTACATCATTGATTACTTTATTGCCGTTGTAAACCGGTAAACGAAGCGTCAAAAAAGATAAAATTGAGGCCGCTAAGAGCCATATGGTTTGTATACGCTGTAACATACAGGATAGATTATTCGTGAAAAAGATAGAACTGCTTTATTTAACTCAATTCAGGATATAATGGAAATTGCTGTACAAACTGTTTAACCTGGGCCTGAACAGATGCTATTTTCTTTTCATTTTCAATATCCGACAATACCCCATCAATCATTTCAACAATAGGTTCCATATGTTGTTCCTTCATTCCGCGGGAAGTAATAGCAGGTACACCTACTCTTATGCCGGAAGTAACGAACGGACTCTTATCATCAAAAGGCACTGCGTTTTTGTTCAGGGTAATGTGGGCTTTGTCTAAGGTTTCCTGGGCTTTCTTACCAGTAAGATTTTTGTTTCTGAGATCAATCAACATCAGATGATTATCTGTTCCATGGCTGATGAGATTATAACCCCGTTGTACAAAAGCGTTAGCCATGGCATGGGCATTATTAATGATTTGCTGCGCATAGGCAGTAAATTCATCCGTTAGGATTTCTCCAAAGGAAACAGCTTTTGCAGCGACAACATGTTCTAACGGCCCGCCTTGTGTGCCGGGGAAAACAGCAAGATCCAGGACTGCACTCATCGGCCGCAGATTACCTTTGGGATCCTTTATGCCAAAGGGATTGTCGAAATCATGACGCATCATGATAATACCACCTCTTGGGCCTCGTAAGGTTTTATGGGTGGTGGAACTTACAATATGACAATGCTCAAACGGATCGTTAAGGAGTTTCTTGGCAATCATTCCGGCCGGATGGGCAATATCCGCTAAAACCAATGCGCCAATTTTGTCAGCAATCTCCCTGATGCGTTTGTAATCCCAATCGCGGCTATACGCTGATGCGCCGCAGATAATCATTTTCGGTTTTTCTGTAATTGCAACCGCCTCCATTTGCTCATAATCTACCAAACCCGTTTCCTTTTTTACACCATAGAACAGGGCATGATAATTTTTTCCGCTGATATTCGCTGGACTGCCGTGGGTTAAATGGCCACCCATGCTTAGATTAAGTCCCAGGATTTTATCGCCGGGCTTCAGGCAGGCTAAAAATACGGCAGTATTTGCCTGAGATCCGCTATGCGGCTGTACATTGGCCCAACCAAGATCGAAAATTTGCTTTAAACGGTCAATGGCAATTGTTTCTATTTCATCAATAACTTCGCAGCCCCCATAAAATCGTTTTCCGGGGTATCCCTCTGCGTATTTATTAGTGGCAACCGTGCCTGTAGCCTCCATTACCTGGGAAGAAGTAAAGTTTTCAGAGGCTATTAATTCAATGCCATTGCGCTGGCGTTCTAATTCTTTGTTGATTAGGTTAAAAACCTGGGTATCTCTTTGCATGGCGCAAAAATAGGGCAACAATCTCTATTTTTACTATTTTCACGTTTTCTAAGTATCAACCTTTTATATACATGAAAGCGATTATTCCCGTTGCAGGGGCAGGCACCAGACTGCGACCGCATACCTATACCCAACCCAAAGCGCTTATTCCTCTTGCCGGGAAAACCCTGCTGAGTATCATAGTTGATCAGTTAGAGGAGGCAGGAATCCGGGAATTCGTATTCGTTATTGGATACCTTGGAGATAAAATACAGGATTACGTAAAGCAACATTATCCGCAACTCCAATGTCATTTTATTTTACAAACGGAAAGGCACGGTTTGGGGCATGCCATATATCTCACCAAAGAGGCGGTGGGAGATGATGAAATATACCTTGTTTTGGGTGATACTATTTGTGAATATAATTTAAAAGAAGTGTTGCAGAGCAGTGATTCCATGCTGGGAGTAAAGAAGGTGGATGACCCGCGGAGCTTTGGGGTAGCAGAGTTAGAGGAAAACGGGCTGATTACAAGAGTGGTAGAAAAGCCCCAGATTCCTAAGTCTAACATGGCGTTGGTTGGTGTATATAAAATTAAAGAATCTTCTGTTTTGTTTTCCTGTCTTGAAGAAATGGTTGGAGCCAAAGTTCACCAACACCAGGAATGTAGTTTTACTGAAGCCCTTGAATGCATGATTAATAAAGGTATCGTGTTCAAATCCTTTAAGGTGCAAAACTGGTTTGACTGTGGTAAGATAGATACCCTGATCGAAAGTAATGCTACGCTGATGAAAAAGTTTGGAGGCAAAATATCTCCACATCATACTTTTGAAAATGTGATCATTGTTCCTCCGGTAAGTATCGGCTATGGTTGTCAGATTTCTAACACTATTATCGGGCCTAATGTTGCCATCGGAGAGGAAGCAAAAATTTCATTCTCCATTGTAAAAGATTCTATTATCGGCGATTTTGCTAATATTCAGGGAGTAGTACTCCATAATTCATTGGTGGGAAGTGATACGGAGATCAAAGGAGAAATCAGAACCCTGAATATTGGCGACAATACCCATATAGATTTAGGATAAGGAGCGTGACAAAGATTTTTCTTCTTTTAGCTTTTTTAAATTTTCATTAAAGTTACCAAGAAATGGTAATCATATAAATTTTCAGCCCTAATCTTTTCAGAGTTGCAGTTTAGACGTTGTGAGTTGTAGAATAGCCACCAACGGACAGGGTATTGCCGAAGAGGCGGAAATAGAATTCCTTCCGCCGGAACCGATGCCTGGCTTTTGATAAAGATAAATAATAAGAACTAAAGCTGAGCTTTATTCGTCCCAGCCCGGAACTTCAGCACAATAGAATTACTGCTGCTGATTGCTCCAATGTCAAGCCCCACTATTGACAGTACCAATATTAGCGGTTCCGGCTTATTTTAATTGCTTTTCAAATTCTGTTGGTGTCAATATATGTGCTGTTAAGAATGGATTATGTTTTAATAAATCTCTGTCACCAGTTACCAGATAATCCGCTTTGGAAAAATCAATTAGGTCCAACAAAAAGTTATCCTTTGGGTCTCTGTTGATAAAATGTGTCGGTTGTATTTCGACCTTTTCAGCAATAGTTTCTAAAAGTTCAATTAGTTCTTTCACACTCTCCTTTGGGAAATATTTCTTCAATTTCTCGCGGCTCGTTACAGCCCTGATTTCTGTTAGCAGTTGCTCGGTTATGATTATCGTAATGCTATCGTCCGAAATGTGATGTCTGATTTTTGCCAAACGCCTGCCAATTAGAAAGCTAATCCAAACATTAGTGTCAAAAATTACTTTAACGCTTTTGTTTG
>CAZFGP010000121.1:0-13787 GCA_964518685.1 uncultured Terrimonas sp. | reverse complement strand
ACCTTGTAATCATTCTCTATATTATCCCTATCTTCAGGGATAACATGAGCGATTAGAAATATTTTAATGTTATTGGTTTTGAGGAAATTCCGAATAATACATTTCATAAGTCCTTGATAGTCAGTTTTTAGTCCAAATTGATTGTCATTAGTATAACCACCGTTCCATAATAGACCTGAGAGATTAATTCCAACTTTTATTTCATCATCCCTATCTATTTTTATTTTTGAATAGGGCATGAAAAAAGCCAAATCAATAGATTGAATAATTTTCAGATCTGGAAGCAGATTTTTTATATAATTAAAGCTTTCTATATCTCTAGCAATAACCGAATATGCATTTTGTATACTTTTCAATGCTTTTTCTCTGGCCTCCAAAGTCTTAAAAGGCCCATAGGTTTGAGGTAATAAGATTACCTTTTTGTCAATAACTCTAAAAATACGTTTTATTGCATTGATCTGCCTGAAACGTCCAATACCGTATATATCTGAGAAGCTATCACCAGCACCTACATCAAAGACCATATCAATTTTCATTAAATTAAATATGTGTCTAAAATTAATCATAAAGAGTTTTAATGTACCCCGTAAACTACCATTATACCGCCAGGGCAGAATATTGACTCTAATAATTTTATTCCCAAGTTGAAAAGCGTCTTCTCTTACATTTTTTCGTGAACTTAATACATAGTACTTAAATATTAAATTATTGTCTTTTGCAACTTTTTCCAATATAAATAAAGCAGAGTATAATAGCGCTGTCACACCAAGATTCCCGGTATAGGGATCTACCCACACCAACCCTATATTTATATTTCTTTTTGCATTCATTTTTAAAAAATCATTAAAACAATAACTATCTATTCACCGTTCCCTTTTTCCTCCTTAATGCTAAACTGGAGTTTACTTCATCCATTATTTTCTCTCCGTTTACCACCAATGCGTATCCGATAGATGGCAGGAGCAATTCATCAAGATATTTCAAAGTATTGAGTGCCCCCTCGCTAACCAGGAGTGGTAGGGTTTTGATATTGGTTGAAGGCTCATTTTTTCCTACTTTGATGCAAACCCGGTCTATTTTTTCGTGCATAAACGTAAAATCCATGAGGGTTTTAATTTCTTCTTTGGGCACTTCTGCCAATTCCTTCCCCCGATAAACCACGCTTAACGCATCCACCGCATGACGTATTCCAATCAATTCATCAACCGTCGTCTCCACAAATACATACCCTTCAAATAAGGGCTCCTTAAGCCGCTTACCCATGAGATTATTATCTCCACCCTTATAACACAAGGGCAGGTAATGCTCAATTCCCCTCTTAGCCAGCGAGGCCGCTACCTTTTTCTCCGTTCCAGGTTTGGTGTATAAGATGTACCAGTTTTTGTCCATAACAAGCAATTCAAAAGTTCAGATCATTAGTTACTATTCTCAGAAGGCATTTTTATCTACTTTAAGAATTTTATAAACCGTTAAAAAGAGTATCTGGATGTCTAACCACAGGGTCCAATGCTCTAAGTACCATAAATCGTGGTTCACCCGCATTTGAATCTGCTCTGCATTGGTGATCTCCCCGCGGTAGCCGTTGATCTGCGCCCAGCCGGTAATGCCGGGTTTTACAAACTGCCGTATCGGATACTCATCTACAACCCTGGAATAATCGGAGGTATGCTGGAGCATATGTGGACGAGGACCTACCAGGCTCATATTACCCAGCAACACATTAAAAAACTGGGGGAATTCATCCAGACTGGTTTTCCGGATAAACCGCCCGATCCGGGTGATCCGGGCATCCCCGCGGGTAGCTTGCAGGCGATGGGCTTCGCTGTTTACTTTCATGCTCCGCAGTTTCCAGCAGTTAAAAGGTTTTAGATTCTTTCCGGTACGCAATTGGCGAAAAAAAACCGGCCAACCGGACTCAAGAAAAATCAACAGCCCTATCAAAGGCAACAGCCAGGAAAGCACAAAAAGCGTTACGGGAATACTCACTACCAGGTCGAAGAATCGTTTTTTAAACCGGTTGCCCACATCATCTAAAGGTTCGTTTCGCAGCGACAAGACGGGCAAATCGCCCAAAAAATCAATATGAAAATCCCGTTTAAAAAATACCGTCAAATCCGGCACAATCTTAAACCGGATACATTCTTTTTCAGATTGCTGCATCAATTCATAGATCTGGCGATCCTCTTCGGGAGAAATAGTGCTATAGATTTCTTCTATAGCCATGTTTTTGGCCACGGGAACGGTTTCAGACAAACCGGCCAACACCGGATAATGGGTGAGCTGGGTAACCCGGTCATCGTTTTCGATATAGCCCACCATCTGCATATTTGCGCCATCATCCTCAAAATAACGGGTGAGTTTTTGTGCCGTATCATTCAAGCCAAGGATAATTACTCTTTTGATAATCTTTTTGTACTTCCTTAAATACCGGTTAATAGCCAGAAACAAAAACCGGTTGGCTAACAAACCCAGTCCAAAATTGGCAATGCTGTAGCCAATATAAAAGCGGGAGAGTATCAGGTCGCGCGAAAAATATAAATAAGACAGCACAACAATCGTCCAAACTATATACAATTGCACCGTTCTTTTGGTGAGGAGGGTAAAATTGAGAATAACCGTTCTGGTATAAACCCCGCCTATAATACTCCCCGCAAGCCAGGCAGCATTGGTGAGGATCAGGTATTTATTGTACGAATAACGTGCAGCGTCTGAGATATCCTCCACAATCAATATTTCCCCCAATGTCAGAATCAGGTTCAACACAAACAAATCCAGTACAACCAGGATCGTTTTTAAATATCGTTCATACTGCCGGTTCAAAATAGATTCAGATTTAAGGTCTTTGCACAGCTTCGCCTCCTCAGTCACATCTGCCGATTTTAAGTGACGAGCCAGGAGTGGTGTTGCTCCGGGGTTAAGCTTTCAGCGAAATAGTTTTCTTTCGCCTCTCTTTATACTTATATTGATTCGTATAGCCGTAACCGTACCCATAATTCCGGGTTAAGAAACCTCTGGGTTTTACTCCGTTAAAAACAATAGCCGGGTTATGAATAGGGTTAATTACATTATTACTATCTAACCGTTTGATGATCATTTTTGGTGTGTAATGATGTCTTACTACATATAGGGTGGCATCGCACAAATGAGTGAGCAGGTACCCATCTGTAACTGGAGTCAGCGGAGAAGTGTCAATGATCACCGCGTCAAAATTTTTACTTAGACAGTTGATCATTTCCTCTGCCTTTCCGTTCATCAGCAGGTCAGCGGGATTTTCGGGCAGGTTGCCCGCAGATACGAGATACAGGTTTTCATATTCCGGTATTTCCCGGATCGTAACTGTATCTTCCTCCTTCTTTAAAAACTCCGTTACGCCATCAGATTCTTCCCTGCCGAAAATTTTTTCCTGCGAGGGATTATTGAGATCCATATCCACCAACACTACTTTCTTTCCAATTAGGGTAAGACTAACAGCAAGATTGGCGGCTATGAAGCTCTTTCCTTCCCCCGATATCCCGGAGGTAACTAAAATCTTTTTATGATTCTCATTGATACCGGCATAAGACAGAGACAGTCTCAGTTTCCTGAATTCTTCTGCCATTACGCTTCTCATACCCGAACGGATAACAATGTTTTCCCTGGTTTTCCCATAAGCAATTTCCGCAATCACAGGAATTGTGGTGCGGGATTCAATCTCCTGGCGGTACATGATCTTCCCGGTAAAGGATTCCCTTGCCGTAATGAAGCCCATGACCAGGAACATCAGAAGGGCAATTGCGCCGGCGATGACCAGCCTCTTGTTAGGTGTCACCGGTTCAAGGCCCGCTTCGGCATAATCCACCACCCTGTTAGTGCTGGCGACCGTAGAAGCATACGCTATCTCACTTTCTTCTTTCTTCTGCAACAGGAATTCATAAATTCCTCTCTTATTTTGTTCTTCCCGGGTAAGGTCTATTAACATTCTTTCCTTTTGGGGTACTTCTCTCAGGATGGTATTATAGGTTGTGTTGGAAGCATTGATATTACTTTTTACGGTAAGCAGACTCTTTTGCTGACTGTTGATATTCTTTAAGATAATAGGCTTGATTTTGTCTATCTGATCCCTGATCTCAATCAACCGTGGATTGTTTTCCCCTATAGTGGCTCTTCCCTTTTCGTATTCAAGTTCCAGTTTATTTAACTGGTTTAGCAATTCCGTTAATACTTTATCTTCAACGCCCATAACGGACAAAGCAATGCCTTCTCCTCCGGTGCCGCTCTTAACAAAATCCTCTACTTGATTCAATATGGATATTTGCGCATTAACATCTCTCAGTTTCTGATCGTTGTCGCTTACGTTTTGCAGATACAGTTTTCCCTGAGTACTGATATCCACGGTATTACTGCCGGTCTTGTAGGCTTCCACCTGTTTTTGGATTGTGTCCAGATCCTTAGTAACGATTTCAAGTCGGGCATTAACAAAGTCCAGGGCATTTTTTGCTAAAAGGTTTTTCTCATCTGTTTCAGACTGCCTGTAGGCGCGGATCAGTCCGTTCAAAATTTCCTCAGCCCGGTCGGGAAATTCATCGCGGTAACTGAGAATGACAACCGAAGACAATTTCCCTGCCGGTTCCACTTTCAATTTTTCCAACAATGCCGGTATAAGAGATGCCGGTTTTATAATGGACAAATAAAATGGACCTTTCGCGGTCGTATCCGGTTTATATTGATCGTTCAATACAAATTCAAGCGGCCCGAAAGGGGTATTCACCCGGGTACCGAGGGGATAGGCATAGGCTCCATCCAGCAACACTTGTTGTTCCTTTTCATTATAATGTAGAGGGATATATGATCTTTTCTCCGGTGGCAGAAGCGAATCGGGCTGCGGTGCTATAACCTTTACCGGGGAAGAAAACCAGGCGGATTTCTGTTTGATCAGCCATTCTTTTTGTGAAATGGGAGTAAACAGATCCAGATCGGCAGCTACCTCCTTCATTAGTTTTCTTGACTGTATTACCTCTATTTCGTTTTCGATAATCTTTTTCGAGGAAATCAGATTGAATGATTCCATCAGCTTGGATTCTTCATTGCCTTTTTTTTCATCTTTGATAATCAACTTCGCAGTAGCCTCGTATTGCGGGTTGGATACTTTGATAAAGGCCCATGCCAGGGCACCTCCTGTCAAAAACGCAGCAACAAATAAAGGCCAATAAGGTAAATATTTGGAAATCAGCTGTTGTAATAGCGTTTCATCATTAAGAAACTGATTTGTATGTTGTGTTCCTGATTGCATTTATAGTTTACCGGGCTTTAAAAAATTATCTGAACAAACGATCCAGAACGATTACCGTTACGGATAGCGCGGTTAGCAGTATGGGAACGAGCTGGGGCCATAAGGTAGCCTGAGCGCCTTTTGCCTTGTTGGGCTGCACATATACCACATCGTTAGGTTGTAAATAATAATAAGGAGAACTAAAAAAATCCGGCTGGGTTAAGTCTATCCGATGGGTAATCCGGCTACCATTTTCTTCCCGAATAAGCAAAATGTTATTCCGTTTTCCATGAATGGTGAGGTCGCCTGCTAATCCTATTGCCTTTAGCAGAGAAATCTTTTCACTGGGTACCGTAATTACGGTGGGCTTACCCACCTCCCCCAAAACCGTAACTTCATAATTTAAATATCGGATCTCAACCAGGGGATCTTTCAATAGTTTCTTCTCTAAAATAGGTTGTGTAATAGCCTCCTTCAACTGATCCCTGGTGAGTCCGGCTGCCATTATTTTGCCTAATACCGGTAATTGAATATACCCGTCAGGATCAACAAGATAGCCCCCCTGCTCTGTATTGATACCCGTAATGGTTGTAGCTCTTATGGGTGTAGTGGCATCAGGATTAAAAAGCGCAGAAGCCTCAGGACTTAAACTGCTGATAACTATACTCAGAATATCATTGGGTACAATCCTGATCTCTGCTACTGGCTGAAGGTTCAAAAAGGCAGTATCTCTTACTCCGCGAAGATGGGAAGTATAGCAAGACTTTTGACTGGCTGAAGGTTCAAAAAGGCAGTATCTCTTACTCCATTAAAATAAACCAGTTTTTTAGAACTGGTACATGAAATAATCTGTGATAATATAAAAATTAAAAAAAACACCTGCTTAAATGCCATAGCTGAACATTTAATAAGTTAAAAAAAGTCAGGCTCTTTTTTAGTCTATTAATTTAAAAGTTGAAACGGGCTTTTGGCAGGATATCAGATGGTTGAAAACGTGGATAAGTATGGACAACTAAACAATGAATACAAATATACAGGAAAAAATTATTCGAAATTCATTTTTTCTAAAAACCTGGTTGTCTATACAGACTTCAGTTTAATTTTATATTGGTTTCCCGAATCAACCAGAATATCATAACTTCAGGGTATTCTTAATGCTAACCTTCTGTTATGCTCACAAAAACTTATGGGTCTGCAGTGTATGGCGTTGAAGCGCTCACCATTACCGTAGAAGTGCATGTTACCAGCGGACAAAAGTTTTATATGGTAGGACTACCCGATAATGCGGTGAAAGAAAGCGCACAACGGATTGAGAGCGCCTTAAAAAGTACCGGGCATTTTATGCCGCGCACAAAAGTAATTATCAACCTGGCGCCTGCTGATATAAAAAAAACAGGAAGTGCATTTGACCTGCCCATAGCAATGGCCGTTTTAGGAGCCAGCGAACAAATTCCCAATACTGAACGATTATCCGAATATATTATCATGGGTGAATTAAGCCTGGATGGAAATATTCAACCCATTAAAGGAGCCTTACCTATTGCCATTACTGCGGCAGACGAAGGATTTAAGGCCCTGATTTTACCGGTGCAAAATTGTAAAGAAGCGGCTATGGTAAGCCGGCTTAAGGTATTTGGGGTGAGTCATATCAATGAAGTCATTGGCTTTCTTAAAGACGAATCCTCTCTTCAACCTGTAACCGTCAATACCCGGGAAGAATTTTATCAGTCACAAACCAACTTCGAATTCGACTTCAGTGAAGTTAAAGGTCAGGAAAATATTAAACGCGCTTTGGAAATAACTGCAGCAGGCGGACATAATGCCATTTTAATAGGGCCTCCGGGCGCAGGGAAAACTATGCTGGCCAGACGCCTGCCGTCTATTCTTCCCCCACTTACGTTGCAGGAGGCTCTGGAAACCACAAAAATCCATAGCGTGGCGGGAAAATTACCTGCCCATGCCTCCCTTTTATCACGTCGGCCTTTCCGTTCTCCACATCATTCCATCAGTGATGCTGCCCTGGTGGGAGGAGGTGGAATCCCCCAACCCGGAGAAATTTCTTTATCTCATAACGGGGTTTTGTTTCTTGATGAATTGCCCGAATTCAAACGCTCAGTTCTGGAAGTAATGCGCCAACCCATGGAAGAACGAAAAGTAACTATTTCAAGAGCTAAGGTTGCTGTTGATTTTCCTGCCAGTTTTATGCTTATCGCTTCCATGAATCCCTGTCCCTGTGGATTTTACAATCATCCTGAAAAAGAATGTACCTGTCCTTCAGGGGCAGTGCAAAAGTATCTGAATAAGATTTCCGGCCCCCTGCTGGACAGAATTGATTTGCATGTGGAGGTTACCCCGGTGCCTTTTTCCGCACTATCCGTACAAAAGGGGGGAGAAAGTTCGGCAGACATCAGGGAAAGAGTGATTAAATCAAGAGAAATGCAGGCGCAGCGATATAGCCATAACGATGGTATTTATTGCAATGCCCAAATCAGCAGTAAAATGCTTAGGGAAGTCTGTCAGATAGATGGCGCCGGCCAAAGCTTATTGAAAACTGCAATGGACCGGCTAAATCTTTCAGCAAGGGCTTACGACCGGATATTAAAGGTTTCCAGAACCATTGCCGATCTTGCCGGTAGTAGCCAGATTAAACCGGAGCACCTGGCGGAAGCTATTCAATACCGAAGTCTTGACCGGGAAGGGTGGGCAGGATAACTATCCGGTTGGCTCCGCACCGGCATCAGACCGGAAGGTCATAAAATAAAAATCCGGTCTTATGTGACCGGTTCTTATTCCATAATTTTCATTCGATGGTTAATATTTGTTAGCAGGGAGGTGCAACCTCTATTTCATTTTAGCTTTGTGATCATCTATCCTAATGATTCTGATGTAAAGATGCTACGGATTTCTCCCTCCTGCAACATATTTCGACAGACAGGTTTCCGGCATCGTTTATTGATCATATTTTCCCGATAAGTGTTATTCCTTATGCCTTTTTAAATAAAAAACCTATTTCTGTAAGAGTAATCAAAAGCCGGATGATAGGTGGAATAAACCGTTTTTTTAACCCTGATGTGCAAAATCTCTTTCGAAATCTCCTTTTATCCGTTCTATAGGCGGATTAAAATAACCAAACTTCAGACGGGGAAACTCTTCCCGGATCAGCGACATCATTTGTTTTACGCCTAAATATTCACCGGTGTCATACATACTCATCTTGCCCATATACCAATCCGGATCTATATTAAAATTACGCCATTGTATCATCCGCAATCCGGTATCCCGAATCAGTTTTCTCAACGCTTCATATTCTTCTGCACTATCTGTTATCCCCGGAAATACAAAATAATTAATGGAAGTCCATCCTCCATAATCATGCACCACTTTCAGGCTTTCCACAATATCTTCAAATACATAATTATTAGGTCGGTAATAGGCCTCATAAACCGGCTTTCGCGCAGCATTGGTACTCACCCTTATACTATTCAGTCCCGCTTCACATAAGGCTTTAACGGCAGCAGGTTTGGAACCATTGGTATTGATATTAATACTGCCGTTTGGGGTATGTTTTCGAATTTCAATGATGGCGCTTCTGATGGTTTCCCACATGAGTAAAGGTTCTCCTTCACAACCCTGACCAAAACTTACTAAGGGATAAGGAGCAGTTTGCAAATGGGGAACAGTAAACTCCACAATCTCTTCGGGAGTAGGCCTAAACGTTAAACGATCCTGATTAGAGGTAATACTTTCTCCTTCGGGCTGAAAAGAAATACACCCGATGCAGTTAGCATTACAGGCTGGGGAGGAAGGTACCGGACATTCCCATCGGCCGATAAAATAATTTCTGGCTGCAGGACACCGGTAAGTTAGGCAACAGTTCTCAGCCAGGTGTTTCACCAACCGGTTATGCGGATAAGCCTGCAAAAGAGAGGCTACCCCGCTTTGAATTTGCTTATCATCAAAACCGGCGCATTCCTGCCTTATGTCCTGTTCAATACGAATGGCCGGAACAAAAAATTGATTATCGAACCAGGCAGCCGCCGTATAACAAAATAAAGGCAAGACAGGAGCATCTGTCTGACTCTCGTAGGCTGCAAGGTATAAACCAGTGTGCGCCGGAGGAATAAAAGCCGCTACAGCCCAGCCCTTTTCACACAAACGCATTTCACCTGTACGTACATCTATTCCTATCCCCTTTCTTCCTGGCAACTCATATAATGATCCGCCTTCAGGAAGCGCTATCCAGTCCTCCACCTGAACGGGTATAGCCTCCCAGCCTGTTCTGCCCACAGCATAAAGAGAGGTATCTTCAAAGATGTCTCCTTTTCCATTGGAATACAGGAGGTAAGGCGATTGTGGAAGAACGGTCATACTGTACCCTCGTTTTTTAACTGATGGAGATTAAAAAGACTGTCAACAAATTCATGCTTATCAAAAACAAGCAGGTCCTCCATTTTTTCACCAACTCCAATAAATTTCACCGGGATTTTGAAATGATTTGCTATGGACAACACAACACCTCCTTTTGCCGTACCATCAAGTTTGGTAATAGCCAAAGCGGTAACCTCGGTTGCGGCCGTAAAATGTTTAGCCTGTTCAAGTGCATTTTGGCCGGTTGACCCATCCAGCACCAGCATTACTTCATGAGGCGCCTCCGGAATCACTTTTTGTATCACACGTTTAATTTTGCTCAGTTCTTCCATCAAATGAGCTTTATTATGGAGGCGTCCTGCGGTATCAATCAAAATCACATCCACCCCTTTGGCAAGCCCGCTGGTTACCGTATCAAAAGCTACCGATGCAGGATCACTGCCCATTTCTTTTTTTATAATGCCTACCCCGGTTCTCTCACTCCAAATTGTTAACTGATCCACTGCTGCTGCTCTGAAGGTATCGGCAGCGCCGAGTAAAACGGACTTACCGGCTTTTTTAAAATTATGGGCTAATTTCCCAATTGTAGTGGTTTTTCCCACCCCGTTTACCCCTACCACTAATATTACAAAGGGTTTGGCAGGTAAATCGGAATGGAATCCGTAGTCATTTTTTTCCTGTGCATCTGCCAGTATCGCCTCTATTTCCTGTTGCAAAATCAGGTTTAGTTCCGAAGTATTCAGATATTTATCTTTCGCCACTCTGGTCTCAATGCGATCTATTATCTTAACGGTGGTGTCCAATCCTACATCTGCTGTAATCAGGGCCTCTTCCAATTCATCCAGCACTTCCTCATCCACCGTACTTTTCCCGGCTATTGCTTTGGTTATTTTTGAAAAAAAAGTTGTTTTGGTCTTTTGCAAACCTTCATCCAGACTTTCCTTTTCCTTCTTTCCAAATAACTGTCCAAATAAAGCCATACCTGTTAATTTAACACCTTAGTAATAGAGATCCAGACGCATCAAAAAATCATGTTGCTGTACATCTTCACCGTAATTAAGGAGCGTTGTTTCATATACTACAAAACCCGCTTTAATATAAAACTGGATTGCTCTGTGATTCTGCTGCCACACCTGCAACCAAATGGCTTCAAAATTTTCCACCATAGCCACCTGAATACATTTTTCCATCATTACCTTTCCCACTTTAAATCCCTGGTATTCTCTCAAAACATAAATATGTTCTACCTCCACAGCCTTTCTGTGTTCAAACCCTTTTGCTATCCGATCATAACGAAGCCTGGTAAAGGCTACCGGTTGTTGATTTATAAAACCTATAAAAAACCAGGCAAATGGATTGCAGAGTTCTCTGCTGATATTGTCATCAGACAACTTCTTTTCAATATACTCCTGTACCATTGGGTTGCCACCTGTTTCCAGATACGTTTCGGTAAACGTTTTTTTACCCAAGGCTACAATAATTCCACAATCTTCAAGAGTGGCTTTTCTTATTATTACGTTGCTACCCATTCTTTTTTAAAACAACAAAAGCCATCGCGACCAATCATCGTGACAGCTTTAAACGCTCTATAAAATTCCGGACTATTTTTGTGTCAAAAAATCTTTAACCTTATCCTTATGCACAATCGCTTCTTTAAAAGTATAAGCGCCTGATTTTGGATTTCTTATAGCACGAACCACCTTAGTCCAGTTCTTCGATTCGGCGACAGATTTTGCATCCTTCGATTTTATAGCGGTTTTAGCTGCTTTTGCCATGATTTTGCTTTAATTTAATTAATTGAGTCTGTACCCTTTTATCACTATTCCTCCAAAAGAAGCGGAATTACCTTTTACTTAATTTCTTTATGAACCGTAACCTTTTTCAGGATAGGATTGTATTTTTTCAACTCTAACCGTTCAGGAGTGTTCTTTTTATTCTTCATTGTTATGTAACGGCTGGTTCCTGCCTGACCACTGTTTTTATGTTCAGTACACTCCAGAATTACCTGTACTCTGTTGCCTTTCTTAGCCATTGCTTATAATTTTTAATTGTGATCAGATCTTTTCTCCCTGTGCTCTCAGTTCTTTTACCACGGCATATAAACCTCTCTTATTGATGGTGCGTATTCCTTCTGTAGAGGTTTTCAGGGTTATCCATCTGTCTTCCTCAGCAAGGAAAAAACGCTTGGTCTGCAGATTAGGTAAGAATCTGCGTTTTGTTTTTATATTAGAATGCGATACACGATTACCTCTGATAGGCACTTTACCCGTTACCTGACATACTCTGGCCATAATCCTGATTTTTTGGGACGGCAAAGTTCTGAAAAATATCCTTATCTTCAAAAAGAATTTATTTGTTTTCTTCTTCTTTCAACAAATTTACCTCGGGATGGCTCTGCTTGTCAGAAAAACCACCTTTATTTTTCAGAAAAGTGTCAATTATGGAATCAGCGGGAAGCGGCGTTATGCGTTAGCAGAACTTTTGTATTCCTACATCTTTCTGTTATTTCTTTAATAGGAATTACATTTGTGCTCAAAATTAATCCGCTGGAAATGACAGAAGAAACAGGACGCAATTTTATAGAGGAGATCATAGAAGAAGATCTAAGGAATGGTAAATACCAGCAAATCATCACCCGGTTTCCACCAGAACCCAATGGCTATCTGCACATCGGCCATGCTTCCAGTATCTGTCTGAATTTTGGATTGACTGAAAAATATGGCGGATATACCAATCTGCGTTTTGACGATACTAATCCCGTTACGGAGGAGACCGAATACGTGGAAAGCATTAAAGAAGATGTAAAATGGCTGGGATTCAGCTGGAAAAATGAATTGTACGCCTCAGACTATTTTGAAACCCTTTACAGGTTTGCTGTTGACCTGATCAATAAAGGCCTGGCCTATGTAGACGACAGCAGTTCCGAAGAAATTGCCCGGCAAAAAGGTACTCCTACTGAGCCGGGAAGCAACAGCCCGTGCCGCAACCGGAGCGTGGAGGAAAACCTGGATTTGTTTAAACGAATGAAAAATGGGGAATTTAAGGATGGCAGTAAAACCTTGCGGGCTAAAATAGATATGGCGCACCATAATATGCTGATGCGTGATCCGGTATTGTATCGGATCAAACATGCACACCATCATCGCACGGGCAATACATGGTGTATTTATCCGATGTATGATTTTGCACACGGACAAAGCGACAGCATAGAAGAGATAACCCACTCCTTGTGCACCCTCGAATTTGTTCCCCATCGGGAATTGTATAACTGGCTGATAGAAAAGCTCGAAATCTACCCTTCAAAACAATATGAATTTGCCCGCCGTAACCTCACTTATACTATTACGAGCAAACGAAAATTACTGCAGTTGGTCAACGAAAAACATGTTTCAGGATGGGACGATCCACGGATGACTACTATCAGCGGTATGCGACGGAGAGGATTTACGGCTGCCAGCATTCGTGACTTTGCGTCACGAATTGGCGTTGCCAAAAGAGAAAACATGGTGGATATGAGCCTGCTGGAACATTGCGTAAGAGAAGATCTCAATAAAATTGCAGATCGTCGCATGGCTGTACTCGATCCGGTTAGATTAATCATTACCAATTATCCCAAAGACCAAACCGAGGAAGTGCTTAGCGAAAACAATCCCGAAGCCGTTGATAACGGGGGCATGAGACCTGTGCTTTTCTCAGGAGAACTTTGGATAGAGAAAGAGGATTTCATGGAAACGCCGGCAAAAAAATGGTTCCGGCTGGCGCCGGGTGCATTAGTACGGCTGAAGAGCGCGTATATTATAAAATGTGAGGATTTCAAAAAGGATGACAACGGCCTGATTACAGAAATATATTGCACTTATCTCCCCGAAAGTAAGAGCGGAATGGATATTTCAGGTACCCGGGTAAAGGGAACTATCCATTGGGTTAGCACCGTCCATGCTGCTGAAGCTGAGGTAAGGCTTTATGACCGCTTATTTTCGGTAGAAGATCCCACTGCCGAAGAAAAAGACTTCCTGGAGTATGTGAATCCTGAATCCTTAACGGTAATTTCAACAGCCTATGTTGAAGCTGCTCTTGGCAACGCAAAACCGGGGGATCAGTTTCAGTTTATAAGAAAGGGATATTTTATAACAGACAAGGATGCTACACATGAACACCTGGTATTCAACCG
>CAZFGP010000120.1:0-14002 GCA_964518685.1 uncultured Terrimonas sp. | reverse complement strand
TTAGCCAGACCTGCTGCCTTACTTTCACTTATCTTAATTCCTGCAACAGACTGCAAAAATATAATACAACTATGAAACCTATACTTCTTACTATTGTAAAATGAGTAACACATAAGCACTGGTCTGCCTTTGCTCATTGCCTTTGCCACCAGACCAGCGCTAGCTCAGCATTTCATTATTCATTATTCACAAATCCCCCGCCTTTGCGCTGTTTCAATTGCTCCTTTGAAACGTTTCACCCCCAGTGAAGTATTTCCTCTTTCCAACTGAAAATCCGGCTGAGTACGCGATGAAACCCGTGCATAGACCCCATTGTATATATAATGCAGGGCGCTGGCCAAACAATTCTCCTGTACATCTCCCCAGGGTTTATCCAGCCCATCGTCAACAATAGCATCGGGCTGCAACCCATTGAAATAATTGCCCTCTCCATTTTTGTTTACAATTCTGAAAGAAACCGGAAAAACATACCAGTCGCCGACTCCAATATTATAAAACCCTACCGGCTTACCATTGCTGGGCCTGCCAATCAGCTTCACCTCCATATAGGGCTTCAAACTGTTGATCAGCAATTCACTGGCAGACGCAGTATTCTTTGTTATAATAAAGAAGATTCGATGTAAATTCAGTTGTCCTTTTTTCAGATAACTAATGGTAGTATCATACAGAGAACGATAATTATCATTAAACAGTTCCTTCAGCATTACGTTCTTGTTGGCAGCAGAGGGCGCCAGATAATTAGCAAGATCATTCTGCAATTCCACATATCCTCCACCGTTGTACCGCAGGTCTACAATCAGGTCCTGTATACCCGCATTCGTAAATTTAGTGAAAAGACTTTCAACCCGTCCTTTAATAGTATTAATGTCTCCCAGGAAAGAATTAAAAACAAAATATCCTGTTTTATTCATACCATTACTGTATACGGTATCCAGCAGGATCGGCTCCTCCTGATACGAGGATGCCGCAAGGGATATAGTTGCCTCATTTCCATCAGGTTTTCTAAAAATAATTTCTGCAGACCTGCTGTTAAAGATCGCAGTACTGATTCGTGAAACTGCCGCATTATCTGTACTAATGTTTTCATCCCCGTTAATTGCCATGATTCTCCATCCTCTTTTTACCCCTGCCGATGATGCAGGAGACGCCGGCTCCACATAACTTACCCGTAAATCATTCTCAGACCTGAAAAAAATACCCAGTCCCATATCAACGCTGATACCCAGACCCAGTTTGTTCCACTCGGATTTTTTAATAGCAAAGCTCCACCTGTCTACAGGCGATGAAAAACCCGGCTCAAGGCTATAAGGTCGAATGGCCTGCATAACTCCGTCCGGATCCTTTAGGGTTTTTATATTGAGTACCTTAGGAAGTTCACTGTTCCATAAATAAATATCTTTTGCAATATTCCACGCACTGTCTTTAACTCTGTCTTCAGCTAAAGTATAACGATCTCCTTGTGTATCCTCTTTATTACAACTAAAAGCGCATACAGTGCAACATGCAAGAATAAATAAGGTGAGATTACGCCATCCCGTGTTTTCACATTCAGATGCTAACATCCGGCTGTAACCCCGGCTACTTGCCAAAGAGGACTTCGATAGGCTGCGACAGCGAAAAGAATAATTAGGGATATACCTGTTCCATTTCATACTGCTGGTATTTAGCCCTGAGATTTTCTCTCAGTTCCACTAAAACGCTCTCCTATGAAGTTAGGTATTTTTACTGTGGAGAAATATTCGGGACTTAATCCTTAACAATTATTTTCAAGTGTAAGGATGAGGTTCAAAGTCTTTATGTTATTAATCAAAACTCAGATTGCAATTCACCCATTCATCATCAAAATCGGCCTTATACTTCTTATAAAAATCTTTAGCCGGTTCGTTCCAGTCTAATACCTGCCACATCATCCCGGTAAATCTTTTCTCCTTTGCTTCCTCCACCAAACGATCCATCAGCATACTGCCAATACCTTTTCCACGCCAAGACTGAGTAACAATAATATCTTCAAGATACATTCTCCTGCCCTTCCAGGTGGAATAGCGAATATAATACAAGGCAAAGGCCACGATCTCCTTTGCTCCTCCAGCTTCACCGGCAACTTCGGCCACATAAGCCCACCATACCGGAGTGGATCCAAAACCGCTTTCTATAAAATGTTCCAGACTAACTGTTACCTCCATTGGCGCTTTTTCAAAAACTGCCAATTCATGCACTAATTCCAACATTCGGGGGCAATCTTTTTTTTCGGCTGGTCGTAT
The DNA here is from genome assembly GCA_964518685.1 of uncultured Terrimonas sp. Classification (GTDB taxonomy): domain Bacteria; phylum Bacteroidota; class Bacteroidia; order Chitinophagales; family Chitinophagaceae; genus Agriterribacter. The sequence continues at coordinate 11,741 of CAZFGP010000120.1, read as the reverse complement.
AATAATCTTCATGTTTAATGAATACATTCTGGCCAACATTAATTCAAAGCCTGATCCAGATCAGTAAGAATATCCTCAATATTTTCCATTCCTACACTCATGCGTATCAGGCCATCCGTTATACCATATTGTTCTCTTTGTTCTCTGGGTACACTATAGTGCGTCATAGATGCCGGATGCGACAAAAGCGTGTCTGTGGTACCGAGCGATACCGTTCGGGTACACAACAAGAGCTTATTCATAAATTTAATTCCTGCCTGCAACCCCCCTTTCAATTCAAAACTCATCATTGCTCCCGGATGGCGCATTTGTTTTTTAGCCACTTCATAATCGGGATGAGAAGACAACCCATTATAGTTAACAGAAGCAACAGCATGATGATTGGAAAGCAGTTCAGCCACTTTTTCTGCATTACTGCAATGCCGTTCCATCCTTACTTCCAAAGTCTTGAGCCCGTTGATCAGCATAAAAGCATCAAAAGGGCTGCTACTCCCACCCAACGCTTTATAAATTTTATAGGTTCTTCCCTTCATAAATTCAATATCCCGTCCAATGAATATTCCTCCTATGGCCGTTCCATGTCCATTAAGAAATTTCGTTGTAGAATGTACTACAAAATCAACACCATGTCTGAAGGGTTGCTGCAGATATGGGGTAGCAAAACTATTGTCGCATGCTACTAATTTACCGTATTGCTTCCCTAATTGGGTCAGGGCTGCAATATCTACGCATTGAATAGTAGGATTAGCAGGCGTTTCCAAATAGATCAATTTAATTGCCGGGTGTTTTTTCAGCATCTCTTCTGCGAGATTCAGGTCGCGCAAATCTGCTATGACCGCATCAACACCAAAAGCAGGCAGCAGATTATTCAGATATTCCTGTGTTCCACCATACAAAGAATAATGCGACAGCACCTTATCACCGGCTTTTAGTGTACTCATCAGCAATGCACTAATAGCAGCCATTCCGGATGACTGCAGGTAGGCCTTCAGAGGCAGTGGCCTGCCTTTTTCATCGCCAAAGCCAAAAGTTTCCATAGCTATAATCTTTTCCTCAGCCTCTTTAAAAGTTGGATTGCCCCAACGCGTGTAGATATATCCTTCTTCTTTTCCGCTGAAACGACGCATTCCCTGTTCAGCATCATCATACACGAAAGTGGAAGTGGCGTAGATAGGCGTGAGATGGGCATAATTGGGATCCTGACGATGTCCCCCATGAATAGCTAAAGAACTGAACCCACTGTAAGGAAACTGTTGATCTGACATAAAAATTACTAATTATTTATTGCGAAGAATGATTCAAAATTACAGAAAACCGGTCGCTCATCATTTTAAAATAAGGATTGCCATGATGGTTCATTATAAAACACCAAACCCACTGTAAGCGCAGTGGGTTTGAGAGGTTACCGGGAACACCGGCATTCTTAAATATTGGGGTTGCGGAAATATTATTCCACAATAAAATCGCCTTTCATAAAGGTATAGTGACCCGGGAAACTGCAGATAAAAGGATAGGTTCCGGCAGCAGGTGCGGTAAATTCAATAGTAACGCTTTCTCCGCCACCAATCACCTTAGTATGTGCAATTACGCTTCCGGCTTCTGATTCAGGAAAATAATCATTGTCTTTTGCGCCAATTGCTTTTGCAGCAAATGCAGCAATATCGGTACCTGGTTTTAAGATAACTACATTGTGACCCATAGCTTCTTTTGACAACTTACCAGGATGGTGCAGGGTAAGGGTAACCTTTTGTCCGGCTTTAGCTCTCAATTCGGTTTTATCAAACTTCATATCATCCGTTCCGGAGATTTCGAGGTTTACGCCATCAGCTGCAGGAGCAGCAGGCGCTTCTACGGTGGTTTGATCAGCAGCAGGCGCAGCAGGCTGATCTGTTGCGTTTGAAGACTCATTGCTTCCGCCGCAGGAAGCTAATGCTACAACACCTGCAAAGAGTGCATACTTAATAATTTTCATAATTTGTAAATTTTTCGCAAAGGTACATTGCAAATTGTAACAAAAAAGAAAATTGTGATTAATGCAACGCTTATCAGGCAGAATTTCCCAAAATGATAAGCCACTTCAATTCTTTTGAGGTCGCAGATCAGCAGACTTTATTAGTTTTATATAATAGTTATGCCCCGCTCTGCAAAACGGCACTACATATTGAAACAGAATGACAGAACAGCTAACAATAAGACAAGAAACATCGGAAGACTTTAAAGAAATTTATGAAGTCAATCAAATTGCATTCGGACAAGAGAACGAAGCGAAACTGGTGGACGCTTTAAGAAGAAACTCAACGGTTTTTATGCCTGAACTTTCGCTTGTGGCAACCGACAATAATAAAATCATTGGACATATCCTGTTTACGAAAATCAAAATCAAGGATGACAACGGAAACCTAAATGAAAGCTTAGGACTTGCACCAATGGCAGTTAGACCTGAATTTCAAAAAAGTGGAATAGGTGGAGAACTAATCAAACAAGGACTTAAAGTAGCAAAAGAATCAGGCTTTAAATCGGTAATCGTTTTAGGACACGAACATTATTATCCTAAATTCGGATTTGAACCAGCCGACAAGTGGAATATTAAAGCACCGTTTGATGTTCCTTCTAATGTTTTTATGGCAATTGAGTTAGTAACAGATGGACTGAAAAATATATCGGGAACAGTTATATACCCGAAAGAATTTGAAACAGTATGACACAACAAAGCACGATTGAAAAAGGGCGAAGGCATAACATCGTATTGGCAATAGGCGGGCTGAACGGTCCCGCCCAAAGCGGGATGCAAAATTTAACTTCCGTTCTTCGATTAAAGTTCAGTGTTAAAAATCCCGCCCATCGCCAATACGCAGCCCGATATACGACATTGATCAGAACAAACATTTAATCCCGTGATTTTATATTAAAAGCTCTTTCCACAGCCTGCATATCCCGAAGGTTAATGTCCCTGCGAAGCGCCAGCCTTTGTGCATCTATTAAAATGATTTTAACTGAAACAGCCTGCCCTGGAGGATTAATCGCATTACCGGAAAGGGCGCTCATATCAATGCTGACAAAACCTTTACCGTGAATTGCTCCATAGGTGATCCCATCAAACACCTGAGGCAAAGCCTCATAATACGAAGCGCCCGAAAAAGAGAGATAGGCGAGGACAGCGCCATCCTCATAAATTAAATTATCCAATTCGGGAACCTCTAACTCGGCTGAATAGCTGATGCCTCCGTCTGAGGAACTCCATTCCCCCGGAGCAATGGTGTACACGGCAGAATAAGCCTGATTGACCTGTGGGACCTGTGTAATTTCCTTTCTACAGGAAAACAAAAAGAAGAGCGCTGGCGCTGAGAATAAGAATAGATTTTTCATATCTGACTTTTGAAGTGAATAAACAAATACAATCTATTATACCGAATATTTATTAAGACTGATATTTCATCTTTGGGTTTAAAGGAATAAAAGGTTGGGGTAATAAAGTAATCATTGGATTACTCAGTTTGGCTATAAATCTCCATAAGTTAAAATCCTGGCTTTTAAAACCTATCCTCTGAAACTATTGTAACTTCATACCCGATGTAAAAATCCGGAAAATTTCAAAATGAAATGAATACCTATCCTTCAGATGCGCTGTGGGTCAGTTCTGAAATTGGCACTTTACGCAGAGTACTCGTTCACACGCCAGACAGCGGGTTGGGAAAAGTTATTCCTTCTAAAGCTCAGGACTGGCTTTTCGAAGACATCGTTCAGCTGGATAGCCTTCGTAGACACGAATACGACTATTATACCAAGTTGCTCCTGTATTTTCTCGACCCTTTAAAAATACAGGGAAAAATAAGCCAGGCAGACAACCCCGATAATAAAAGAAACTTTTACAAACCTGAGCATCCCGATTTTTTCAGCTCGGACAAGGTGGTGGAACTGCAGAATTTGTTATCTGAGATTTTATACGAAAAAGAAATTAAAGCCATCCTGACAGCTTCTGTATGCGCCATCGAGAACTGTACTTATACCACTCAGAAAAGATTGAATCAGCTTGCTCCACCGGAACTTGCCAAGGTATTCATAACCGGTAGTACACCCGACAAAAGCATGATTTTTCCACCTATCCCAAACTTCATTTTCACCAGGGATATTGGAATAGTGATCCATGATCATATTTTATTAAACAAGCCGGCCAAGAAAGCCAGAATCAGAGAGGCGCTTCTATCAAAATACATTTTTTATCATCATCCCGTTTTTTCCCCCTGGCGGCAAAATATTATTGAACTGACAGATATACCCCGCCATTTCCTAATGCCTGAAGACAATAAAGAAGAACAGGTAACACTGGAAGGTGGAGATGTAATGATCGTAAGTCGCGACCATTTACTGATAGGCATAAGCGAACGGACAACTTTGGAGGCTGCACATCAGGTCATTGATATTTTATTTGAAAAGAAATTGGTTAAAAAAATCAGTCTAATAAAAATTCCGCCCAGGAGAGAATACATGCATATAGACACGATATTTACCCAGGTAAAACGGAACGTATGGATTTTATTGGGAAAGTTTTCAAAATCTTCAGTCCATCAGGAAAATGCAGATCCGGTGGAAAAGATTTTAGGTACCAGTAAAAAGGAGGAGCGATTAGAAATCATCCAGTTCAACGAGAGAGACATCAACCATCCGGTATATATGGATAATCTTGAAGATCTGCTGCTGGATGTTAGTGTAAAAGATTTAAAATGTAGCGAAAAAGTTCATTTCATTTATTCAGGCAATAATGAATTTCCTTACGACAGCAGGGAACAATGGACAGATTCCTGTAACTTATTAGCGCTTAAAGAAGGGGTTGTTCTGGGCTATGACCGAAATGACAAAACGATTGAAGCCTTCCGTCAGCATGGGTTTGGCATTACCAGGGCAGAAGAGTTGCTTCAAAAAATAGAAGCGGGAGAAGTAAGTCCCGATCAGGTAGAAGACACGCTGATCCTTATCCCATCAGCAGAACTTTCGCGCGCACGGGGTGGTTTTCATTGCATGAGTATGCCCTTACTAAGGGATGAAATAATTTTTTAAAATCATTTCTGCCATTACTAAACTTTTTATGGCAAATCAAACAACTTCTAAGGTATTGATGATCCGCCCGGTTCATTTCGGTTTTAATGCGGAAACTGCCACAACCAATACTTTTCAAAGAGATGAGCAAGACAACAACGTACAGGAAATGGCATTGGCAGAGTTTGATAATCTTGTACAACTTCTCAGAAGCCTCGGCATTGAAGTTACCGTTTTTGAGGATACGCCTGATCCACATACGCCCGATTCCATCTTTCCTAACAACTGGATATCTTTTCATGAAGAAGGCAATATAATTCTGTATCCCATGTTTGCTCCCAATCGCCGGAAGGAACGTAAACCGCCCTTATTAAAGAAAATAACTCAGCAATACGCAACTCTTAAGATAGTAGATTTCACCGGTTTTGAAAAAGAAAATCGGTTTTTGGAAGGTACGGGAAGTATGGTACTCGACAGGGTAAATCAGATCGCTTATGCTTGCCTGTCACCAAGAACCCATTTGGATCTCCTGAAGAGTTTTTGTGCGAAAATGCGTTTCAGGCCTATTTCATTCCACGCCTTTAATAAAGACGGGGTTCCTGTTTATCACACCAACGTAATGATGAGTGTAGCCAACCAATATGTGGTTCTTTGCGCGGAGAGCATTCCGGACGAAAGCGAAAGAGAAAATGTATTATCGGTTATTCAATCCACTCACAAGCAGATAATTCTACTCTCCATAAATCAAATGAACCATTTCGCAGGGAATATGCTGCAATTGACTAATGAAAATAATGAGGATTTTTTGATTATGTCTTCACAGGCTTACCGATCCTTATCAACTGAACAGATTTCAGAAATACAGCAATACAATCCGATTTATCACACTTCATTAGACATTATAGAAAAGAATGGCGGTGGTAGCGCCCGTTGTATGATTGCAGAAGTATTCTCAGGCAAATTATAATTATTAGATTTATGCTCCTGATACCCCGCCGGCAGTCAAACATTTTCCAACAGGCTATGGACGAACCTCTCTGGGGAACACTTTCAACTGCCTACATTCCCATCATATTAAGAAAAGTGTTCGGATAAACACCTAACCAAAGCAGAAGAATAAAAAAGCCGGCCACAATTATTTTCAACGCAACAGACTGCTTACCAATATAATCCTCTATTACATGATCTGTTCGGGTAAGCATAGCCGCAACCACTCTCAGATAATAAAATAATCCGATGGTACTTGACATTACCAGTACAAGCAGTAAAAATAATCTCCCCGCCCCCATGCCGGATGTAAGCACATAAAACTTACCCATAAACCCGGCAGTAAACGGGATTCCCGCAAGAGACAACATTACAAGGGTAAAGAAAGCGGCCAGCCAGGGCTTAGTCCAAAACAAACCTTTATAATCTTCTATCAATACCGGTTCACCTTTTTTATTTGACAAATAAGCTATCATTCCAAATGCCGCCAAAATACTGGCAAAATAAATGACCAGATAAAAAGCCGAAGCCTTGATCCCTGCTTCAGAATAAGCAAGGAAACCAACCATCAGATAGCCCAGATGGGAAATAGAAGAGTAAGCGATTAACCTTTTAATATTTTGCTGCCTTAATCCCAGCCAGTTGCCAATAAACATGGAAGCGGTGGCTATCACTGCAAATGCAATCCAGATGCTTTCGTGCTGTAAACCCCCGATACTGTAAAAAAGCCTCAGTAAAAAAACAAAGGCAGCACCTTTACTGATGGTGGCTACAAAAGCTGCAACCGGAGCCGGTGCCGCAGAATAAATATCCGGCGTCCACAAATGGAATGGCACAAGGGCCATTTTAAATCCAAAACCAACAATCGCCAGTGCTAGTCCGGTTAAAACCAGGATATCCAGACTGCCTCCTTTTAAATTTTCACTTAATCCAGCCAGGTTCATCTCACCTGTAGAAGTATAAATTAAAGCAAAGCCAAACAAAATAAATGAAGTAGCAACAGCAGCCATAATCAGATATTTGACCGCCGCTTCGATAGAGATATTTTCCTTTTTCAAATAGCCGATCAGTGCAAATAACGATACACTGAGCAATTCAAGGGATAATACAAAGGAAATAAAGTGATTACTGATAGACATACAAACGGCGCCGAGGGTAGCCAATATCAATAATATATAATATTCCTCCTTCACTTCTTTTTGAATATGGAAGTACGGGAAAGACATTAAAGTAATAACCAATGCCGCACAAAGGATCAACCCTGTCAGAAAGATACCCATGGGGTCAACGATAAATAGGGTGGTTACTTCCTGTTGTTCATTGTTCTGACCCACTAATACAATCAGTGCAAGTGCAAAAGTGATCAAGGTCATTAGGTTGCTCACAAAGTGATTGCGGTACATTGCAATTATTAACATCACCACAACTGCTCCGCCCGCCAGGATGATTTCAGGTAAAATAATGCTCAGATCATTGAGGGTTACCATACTTTGCCTTCTTTTTGAGAATTTTCAATAATTCCGCCAGTGAACAAAAAAGAATGATTTGAATTTATTCTTGCTACGTTGGGATTAACATCAGCAGACTGGATATCCATTTTATCAAATGCCGGTTGAGCCACTTTAATTACAGATTGGGGGAAGAAACCCAACCAAAGGATAGCCACCGTTAAACTACCCATAACCAACCATTCCCTGGGATTGACGTCAGCCAAATTCCATTCCCGTGAATGGCGCGTTTGATGAAATATTTTTTGTAAAATTCTCAAAGAGTAGGTTACAGAAACGATAAGTCCCAAAGTAGCTAAAACTGACAATACAGGACTAAACTGCCAGGCTCCGGCAAGTACCAAAAATTCGGCAACGAAATTGGCAAGCCCCGGTAATCCCAGAGATGCCATAATAAAAACCAGGGTAAAGCCGCCCATATTAGGCATTTTCCCCCAGAAACCACCCATCTCTGATAAGTCAAGCGTTCCGATTCTATCATAGACAAATTCAGAAATAATAAACAAGGCGGCAATACTAATTCCATGGGCTACCATTTGGAATAAAACCCCCTGAAAAGCCAGCATATTAAATGAAAATACGCCCACTATAATGAATCCCATATGACTGAGACTGGAATATGCTATCAATCGTTTTAAATTTCTCTGCCCGTAGGATAATTTAGCTCCATACAAAATTGAAACGGCTCCAAGAATAATTGCGGGAACAGCAAACTCATGCGCTGCATCGGGAAACAGGGGTACAACAAAACGGATTAAACCATAGGCAGCTGTTTTTGACATCAGAGCCGCAATAATAATACTGCCCGCTGAAGGAGATTCTGCGTAAGCCTCCGGCAGCCAGCTATGAAAAGGGAGTACCGGCAATTTCACAAAGAATGCTAATAGAAATCCGCACATCATCCAGAAGGAGGCCGCACCTCCGGGTATGGCACCTAATAGTTCAAAATAATTAAAGGTATAGTTTCCCGTTTCCGCACCGTGATAAAAATATAAAGCGATGATAGAAAGCAGCATCATTAAGCCGCTAATCTGAGTGAATAGGAAAAATTTCCATCCGGCATAGCGACTGTTTTCATGCCCCCAGATTACCATTACAAAATACATTGGCACGAGCATGATCTCCCAGAAAAAATAAAACAACATCATATCCATAGCCAGAAATACACCGGTAATACCCGCTAATAACCAAAGGACATTAAAATGAAAGAAACCAATATTTTTGTTTACATTTTTCCAGGAAACTAATACTGCCAGAATTCCAAGAAAAAAGGTAAGGGCTAACATCACCAGGCTGATACCATCCATGGCAAGATGAAAACTGATGCCAAAATCAGGAATCCAGTCGAATTTAACTATGGCAATCCAATCGGCACTTTCTCCCAAAGAGAGGGTGGATCCCTGAGCTATCCAAACTCCCGATACAATAACTAAGTTAACCAGCAGTGCCAGTAAAGAAACCCAACGCGCTGCAATCTTACTGAAAGACGCAAATATCCAGGCGAGAATACCGCCTCCCATTAATATCGCTAAAAGAGTGATCAATATCATAATGCCAAGATAATGGTGAGTATAATAAATGCTCCAATTCCTATTCCGAAAAGATAATACCTGAGTTTCCCATTCTGCGTATGACTGAATGAACTGTTGAACGCCAGATTAATTTTCCCAACTCCTTTATAGATGCTATCAATAAAATCTTTTTGATTAATCTTTGAAACCCAAACCATCGGGTTTACAAAAACCTTATCATATAATTTGTCGAAATCCCATCCATTATACAAAAAGTTAGAGAACGAACCATTTGCCGGAGTCTTAATTTTTTGTGATGCTGCTGCTTTTTTCCCATACAACTGCCAGGCTAAGTAGGCCCCCAATAAGGCAAGCACCGCCGCAACCGTTTGTAATACCGTTTCCCCTACTACCGGAGCAGAAGAAATTACAGCCGGAGGCAAAACAGTATTCAGAAAATCACTGAAAGGCGTAAAATGCCCCATATTATGCGGCAGTTCAATAAACCCGGCAACCAGGGACAAAATGCCAAGAATAATCAAGGGAATTTTTATGGTTAATCCAGGCTGATGATGTATAGCTGTCTTTTGTTCCCCATAGAAAGTGAGAAATACCATCCTAAAGGTATAAAGCGCAGTCAGGAAAGCGGAAACAATCCCTGCCATCCATAACCATGCACTTCCTTTTTCACTTGCAAAAGAATACCATAATATGGCGTCTTTACTATAAAATCCTGCTGTAATTAAAGGAATAGAAGCCAGTGCAGCAGAACCAAACAAAAAAGTCCAGAATACCACCGGTATTTTTTTTCTCAGGCCTCCCATCTTAAACATATCCTGTTCGTGATGAAGCGCCAGGATAACCGCACCCGCACCCAGGAAGAGCAAGGCCTTGAAAAAGGCATGAATCATAAAATGAAATATCCCTGCCGACCAGGCTCCAACGCCACAGGCCAAAAACATATAGCCAATCTGGCTGATGGTGGAATAGGCCAGCACTCTTTTAATATCATTTTGTACCATAGCACTACAGGAAGCGATAAACAGGGTGGCAGCACCTATGATGGCTACCAGCAACTGAATAGAAGGCGCTAATTCAAACAATACATTTGTCCTTGCCAATAAATACACTCCAGCAGTAACCATAGTAGCTGCATGGATAAGAGCGCTCACAGGCGATGGTCCGGCCATGGCATCGGGCAACCAGGTCTGTAAAGGCAGTTGAGCCGATTTCCCTAAAGCCCCACCTAATAATAACACAGCTGCCCAGATGGCAGTAGAACTATCGGAAGCCCAGACTTGCGGCGCCGCAGTAAGAATTTCTGATATATTAAGGGTATTAAAACTCTTAACTAAGAGAAAAAAACCCAGAATCATAGAGGTGTCTCCGATCCTGGTAATTAAAAAAGATTTGCGCGCAGCGTAGGCATTCCTTTCTGCATCCTTAGAATCACCGTAATAGAAACCAATCAATAGAAAACTGCAAAGTCCAACCCCTTCCCATCCTAAATAAAGCAGCAATAAATCATTGGCCAGCACCAGCACCAGCATGCTGAATATAAAAAGATTCATGTATGCAAAAAACCGGGGGTATCCTTCATCCTCTTTCATATATTCAGCTGAATACCACACAATTAAAAAACCAACAAAAGTGATTACAAAAACAAAAGTCAGCGAAAGGGCATCCAGATGAAGGGTCATTTCGGGATGAAAGCCTCCAATACTGAACCAGGTCCATAAATGCTGTTCAACAACCGCTCCCGGCGTGGCATTACTGATAAAATCAATCCCCGCAAAAAGGGTAATAAGTGCTGAAACGGCCACCACTCCGGCGCCTATAACAGGCACCAGCGGCCGTTTGATTTTACCGCCGAAGAATGCAAGAATTAAAAATCCTGCCATCGGGAAAAACGGAATAAGCCACAGTATCTTCTCAATATTCATACGCTTTCTATTTCAAAAGTTAATCTCTTAACTGGTTAATTACATCGGTATCAACCGTCTTGTTCAACCGGTACATTTGAAGAATAAGAGCCAATCCAACTGCTACTTCAGCAGCAGCCATCGCCAGGATAAATATCAGCATTACCTGACCATCCGCCTGTCCATTATGAGCCCCTGCCAGTACAAATGCCAAACCAGCCGCATTGAACATGATTTCCACCCCCATGAGCATAAATAAAATATTACGTCGGGTAATGACTCCTAACAGTCCGGTCAAAAACAAAAGACCAGCCAACAACAGCCCGGTATTAATTGGTATTTCAGTCATGTTCTTCCTCATTTAATTGTAAATAGCGATGGTATTCGCGCTTTTTTTCTTTCCCTATATGATAGGCGCCTACAATACCGGACATCAGTAACATGCCTGTTAACTCCACTGCCAGGATATAACCGCCAAACAAGGAACCTGAAACTTCTGCGGCACTAATGGAGCGGACACTAACTGAGCCTGCATTAAAGGTATAGAATACATAAATCAATTCACACAGTAAGATCAGACACAAAAGAGCAGGAACAATCCAGGTACCAAAACTCATCAGCTGCGATTCCTTTTGTGTACTGTCTTTGCCCAGATTGAGCATCATAATAGCAAAAATAAACAACACCATGATAGCACCGGCATACACAATTACTTCCAGCGCGGCAACAAAAGGCGCACCGGAGATAAAAAATATTACGCTCACAGCCAATAGTGATAC
>CAZFGP010000119.1:0-14046 GCA_964518685.1 uncultured Terrimonas sp. | reverse complement strand
AGAAATCAGCCGTAAAAAACCAATTCCGCAAAACAGAATTGAGCCAGAAATTGAGAAGGCTGTTGTAGCAATGGCTTTTGAAAACCCTGCCCTGGGCCAGTTACGTGTATCGAATGAGCTCCGTAAGCAAGGAATGTTTATTTCACCGGCAGGTGTCCGCTGCGTATGGTTACGACATGATCTGGAAGTTTTTTCCAAACGCCTCAAAGCCCTGGAGACCAAAGTAGCTCAGGAAGGGGTAATCCTGACAGAGGCGCAGATGATTGCCCTTGAGCGTAAGAAAGAGAAAAAAGAAGCTACCGGAGAGATAGAAACTGAACATCCGGGCTACTTAGGCGCACAGGACACTTACTATGTTGGTAATATCAAAGGGGTTGGCCGGATCTATCAGCAAACCTTTATTGATACGTATTCCAAGGTAGCAATGGCAAAGCTTTATGACCGCAAAAATGCCATTACTGCTGCCGATACGATTAATGATAAAGTACTGCCGTTCTTTGAGTCGCAACAACTGCCATTGCTGCGAATTTTAACTGATCGGGGAACTGAATTTTGTGGTAAACCAGAGTATCATGAATATGAATTGTATCTGCAAATCGAAGGAGTTGAACACTCAAAAACGAAAGCCCGTAGCCCTCAAACCAATGGTATATGTGAACGTTTTCATCGTACCATTCAGGAAGAATTTTATGCAGTGGCTTTCAGAAAAAAAATGTACACTTCAATAGAACAAATGCAGCAGGATCTTGACCAATGGATAAGATACTACAATGAGGAGCGCACCCACTCAGGTAAATACTGTTATGGCAAAACTCCTATGCAAACTTTTATCGACAGCATCCATTTAGCCAAAGAAAAACGTATCGATGAACTCTTGGAAAAAGATTCTAACTTTAATGAGTCAGAAGAAGCGGAAGCAGGCTCTGCTGAGGAGCAACCTGCCAGGAATATTCTGACCGATGGAAATAATAAAGCGGTTGCTCAAAATCCAACCGCTTTTAACCAATTATTTTTATCGCAAATGCCTTAAAAAAACCTGCTCTAAAGAGACTGTAAAATAAACTGTGTCAAAGTTCAGTAGAATTAAGAACTTTAAAAACACAGTTTATAACATGGGGAAACAAAAAAGAAGCCTTCGATTACGAAGCATTAAAAAAGAAGACCCTGGAGCAATTTCGCTCGGGCAAGGATCTGTTCAGCAAAGGCGGGGCCTTCGCTCCACTCTTAAAAGATTTTCTAGAAGCGGCTTTACAAGCAGAGTTGGAGGAACATCTGGACCAGGAAGATCCTGGGCAAAACAACCGCAAAAACGGCTACAATACTAAACTATTAAAGACAGGTGCCGGCAGCATTGAACTTGATACACCACGCGATCGTAACAGTGACTTTTCACCTGAGATAGTAAAGAAGAGAGAGACCATTCTGGCTAATTCCCTGGAATCAAAAATCATAGGGATGTATGGACTTGGCATGAGTTTCAGAGATATTTCAGCTCATATAAAAGACATGTATGACACCGATATTTCCGCCGGCACTTTATCAGCTATAACAGACAAAGTAATTCCACTGGTAAAGGAGTGGCAGATTCGGCCATTAGAAGACACCTATTGCATTGTTTGGCTTGATGGAATGCATTACAAAGTAAAACAGGAAGGGCGTGTACAAAGCCGTTGTGTCTACAATATTTTAGGCATAACAACAGAAGGAAGGAAAGAGATTTTGGGCATGTATGTATCAGAAAGTGAAGGTGCTAATTTCTGGTTAAGCGTTCTGACCGATTTACAAAACAGGGGCGTCAAAGATATCCTCATAGCCTGCATAGATAACCTGAAAGGCTTTGCTGAAGCCATTTCTACGGTTTTCGTAAATACAGAAGTTCAAAGTTGCATCGTACACCAAATCCGTAATTCTTTGAAATACGTAGCCAGCAAAGATCAAAAAGTATTTATGGCGGATCTAAAGCCGGTCTACCAGGCCATAAACATAGCTGAAGCCCAGGAAAAACTGGAAGGTTTGAGTGAAAAATGGAATAAAAAGTATCCGATTGTAATCGAAAGCTGGAGGCGTAATTGGGAAAAGCTCACCACTTATTTTAAATATCCGGCTGCTATCCGAAAGCTCGTATACACTACCAATACCATCGAAGGTTACCATCGGCAAATCCGCAAAGTAACCAAAACCAAAGGCGCTTTTCCTTCTGATATGGCTCTTTTAAAACTGATGTACCTGGCTACAAAAAATATAGAAAAAAAATGGACCATGCCGCTGGCTAACTGGAGCATTACCGTTTCTCAGCTCAGCATCATTTTTGGAGACAGGCTCAAACTCAATTTATGAAAATTAAAAAAACGATAACTTTGGTTCAGCAAGAACGATGCAATGGCGACATGATGTCAACATCTGTATTAAAAAATAGTCGGGCATTGAGCCCGACCATTTTTAGCAAGAACTTCGCTTCTGGCTCCATTCTGTCAATAACAAAAAATCTTTGACACAGTTTATTTTACACTCCCGCTCTAAATTTAACCGATTGTCAGATTAAGTAGTAGCGATTACAATTAAATACTAAAACGCCTGCTTTTTTATATTCCAAACAAATTTCCATTCATTTGTGACGTTATTTAAGCGACCGAAAACTGGTGAGCGCTCACTTTAACTATAAGTTTATCACCTCCTATTCGCGATTAGCCAATTACTCAGTTCTACGATTTCCTCATTCTGCGCACTAATCATATCACTTGCCATTGTTTTTATTTCCTCATTGTTTCCATGATGCAGGTAAGAGTAAGCATTGTCGATGGCAGATTGATGGTGTACAATCATCAAGGTCGCGAAATCGTTGTCAATATTTCCGGTTATCAATTGTACATCCGCTGTTTTGCCCATCTTGGTCATGTTATCCATCTGCTCCTTTGAAAATTCCGGGTCACTGTTATCAACTGTGAGCGTGGACAAAATTGTGTTAAGTTCTTGAATTTCTGATTGTTGTTCATTGATGATTTTCTGTGCTGTCCTTTTCAGACTATCATTTTTGCCCGCCTGAAGTTCAAGGGTTGCCATGCTGATAGCTCCCTGATGGTGCATGATCATCATTTTTACAAAATCCACTTCAGGATCATTGGTCATGGGCATGCCTTCCATCCCGTCCATCATGGCGTGCATGGTGTCCATCATGCGGTTCTCATCATGTGGCTGAAGCTGAACACCATTGTTTTCTTTTTTACATGCTGACAGCACGGCCAATAATGTAACCGCGGTCAATAGAAATAGGTTTCGCATTTTGTTTGTTTTTTGAAATTATAATTTAATTTTCTTTTATTTTCATATTTTTAATTATCACTTTTTATGAGTGCGATTATCGGTTTTATGGGTAGTGTGATTTGTTCTCTCTTGAAAAACCAAATACAATCCAGCAAGGATAAACGGGATACTCAGTATTTGTCCCATATTTATCGGCAATGTACTTTCAAATGCCTCCTGGTTTTCTTTGAAGAATTCTATTATAAACCGCGCCGAGAAAACAAGTACAAGGAATAGTCCGGATAAAAAGCCCTTTTTTATTTGTAATCCCTTTGCCGTGTATAATGCCCATAAAGTGAAAAAAATGAGTAAATACGCCACGGCTTCATAAAGCTGTGCGGGATGACGTGGTACGGAGTCAATTCTTTCAAAAATAAACGCCCAGGAAACATTAACAGGTTTGCCGATGATTTCAGAATTAAATAAATTGCCGACCCGGATAAAGAAGCCGGATAAAGCGGTAACGATTACTAATCTGTCTAATACCCATAAGAAGGATAAATGAAATCTTTTACTGTAAAGCACCAGAGCTATTAATATACCGATTGCACCGCCATGGCTTGCCAGGCCCTGGTAGCCAGTGAATTCAAACTTACCATTTTGAATACGAAAAGGCAGAATGATTTCAAGCCAATGATTTTTGTAATAACCAAATTCATAAAACAAGGTATGTCCCAATCTTGCTCCAATGATTGTTCCCACAACTACATACACCAAAAGCTTTTGCAACAGCTTTTCGGAAACGTTTTCTCTTTTGAAAATAAATGCAAGAAGGTAATAGCTGATGATGAATGCAAGAGCAAATAGCAGGGAATAATACCGCAGGGCAAAACCACCAAAGCGAAAGATCTCGGGATTAACGTTCCAGTTTATATAAAGCAGGTCTATTAACATTGCCTATTTTTTCAACCTTTCTAATATCGCCTTCATTTCCGCAATTTCTCTCTGCTGACTGGTGATAATTTCCTGTTGCAGTTTTTGTATTTCTCGGTCTTGTGATGGTGCTTCTTTAGCCATTAAGATAGCTGCCGCATGATGCGGAATCATGCCTCTCACAAACTCCTTATCGCCCACCGCAGCCTGAAACCGGATAGATAAAAAGAAGGCTATCAGTAAAATGATACTTGCACTGATAACCACTGCATTCCGCTTTTTATTCGTGTACATATTTCTCATAATGATCACTTCAAAAACGACCATGGGCATAGCCATAAGACCAGCCATGTAAAACATGTTTACATTGTTGTAAAAGTTGCCAATGCTGTTTATCATTGAGTACATAAATAAGTACATCGCGATAAAGGATAGCACCGTCATCAGGAGCAACTTGCCGTATTGGTTTTTGTGCTCTTTCGCTTTGTTCATTTTTTGATTTTGCATTTGCATAATATTTGTTTTATTTGGAAGTGAATGGAAAAGAATGCGGGTGATTTCGTACCCGCATTCTTGCTTCTTGCTTATGCCGCCATACCCGCATTGCAGGCTTCAGCGCATTTGCGGCAGGCTTCTGCGCAGCGTTTACAATGCTCCATGTGTGTGTGTTTTTCACATTCATCCGCACAGGCATTACATACTTCCGCACATTCTTTCAGCATATGATTGCCATGTTCGGAACCACGTGCTGTTAGAGTAGCTGTCAGGGTACAAATGTCTGCGCAATCAATATCAAGCCTGATACATTCTGCCAACATTTTTACATCCTCCTCATCAAGGCATGCTGTTGCGCAATGATTGCATTCGGCTGCACAATGGTAAAGTGCATCTAATACTTGTTTGTTTTGTTCGTGTGCCATTTTGTTTGATTTAAATTGTTATGAAAATTGAATATGTTTATTTAGATTTTATAGGTAGAACTTCAGCACCCTACCTAAATTTTCATAGGGTACTTCTTTCCGGCTTAAACTGCCTGCGCAGTAACTGAGCATTCACTGCAACAATGATTGTGCTTAAACTCATGAGCACAGCACCCATTGCAGGGCCCAATACAAACCCCGTTTTATATAAAACACCGGCTGCCAAAGGAATAGCAACTGCATTATAACTGGTAGCCCAAATTAAATTTTGTATCATCTTATTATAAGTGGCTTTACCAAACAGAATTAGGTTGGCAATATCTTTTGGGTCACTGTTTACCAGTATAATATCCGCCGTTTCTGCTGCCACATCGGTGCCCGAACCAACAGCAATACCAACATCTGCCTGTGCCAGTGCAGGAGCATCATTTACGCCATCGCCCGTCATAGCCACAAATTCACCTTTGCTTTGAAGGTCTTTTACGATTTCCACTTTCTGATGCGGTAATACTTCTGCAAAAAAGCCATCAAGCCCCAGTTCTTTACTCACGGCTTCACCTACCACTTTGTTATCGCCCGTAGCCATATATACTTTAATGTGGTTCTTTTTAAAAGTATCAATGGCCTGCTTGCTTTCCGGCCGTAAGGCATCTGACAAAGCAATATACCCGGCAACGGCCTCATCAATAATTACAAAAACCACCGTCTCTGCCTTACTTGAAAATGACCCCTGTGGCGCTGATAAATTTTTATCTTTCAAATAACCCGGGCTCACTACTTTTACAGATTTCCCTTCTACCATTGCTTCCACGCCCTTGCCGGTAATCGCATTAAAATTTTCTGCTTTAGGAACCGGTATTTTTAGTTCTTTTACCTTTTGCATCATTCCTACCGCAATGGGGTGTTCAGACGTTTGCTCCAAAGCACTGGCTAATCTCAGGATTTCTTCTTTTGTATAAGCCGGATTTACAGACTCAAAGCGGTTAACCCCAAAGATGCCTGTGGTAAGCGTTCCTGTTTTATCAAATAAAAGAACAGTGATTTTTCTTGATTCTTCAAAAGCGGTACGATTGCGTATTAATAAACCGTTTTGTGCAGAAACAGCCGTTGAAATAGCTACAACCAAAGGTATAGCTAAGCCAAGCGCATGGGGGCATGAAATAACCATAACAGTAACCATTCGTTCCAATGCAAAAACAAAGGGGTAACCAGCAATCAGCCAAACGGCTAATGTTCCAAAACCAATTGCAAGGGCAATATAGGTAAGCCACTTAGCTGCCCGGTCTGAAAGGTTTTGCATTTTTGACTTTGTTTTTTGAGCATCCTCAACCAATTTAATAACCTTATTGAGATAGCTATCTTTACCCGTATGCTCCACTTTTACTTTAATAGAACCGTTTCCATTAATAGAGCCGCCTATCACCTTGCTTTCTTTTTCTTTTTTTACCGGCTTGGATTCGCCGGTAAGCATAGATTCATTTAAATAACTGCTTCCTTCTACTATAATGCCATCCGCGGGAACTTTTTCTCCCGGTTTTATTAAAATAATATCATCTATGACCAGCACTTCTAGTTTTACATCTTCTATCTGCCCATCTGCATTAACTCTGTGTGCTTCAGCCGGCATCATGCTTACCAGCAATTGCAAGGCTTTTGAAGCGCCCAATACTGATTTCATTTCCAACCAGTGGCCCAGAAGCATAATATCTATTAAAGTAGCCAGCTCCCAGAAAAAGTCAACTCCCTCCAAACCAAAAACAGTAGCAGTGCTGTAAAAATAGGCGACTGAAATAGCCATTGCAATAAGTGTCATCATGCCCGGGCTTTTCGCTTTTACTTCGTCCCAAAAACCTTTTAGAAACGGGAATCCTCCCCAGAAGTAAACTATAGAAGATAGGGCAAAAAGAATATAAGCATTGCCCGGCAGCAGCCATTCATAACCAAAAAAACCCTGAATCATGGGTGAGAAAATCAGGATAGGGATAGTAATAATCGTAGAAATCCAGAAGCGCTTCCTGAAATCCCGTATCATCATCTTATGATGATCATGCCCTTCCATACCCATTGGAATATCATCGTGATGGGCATGGCTCATTTTAGAATGATCCATCGCAGTTTCATGCCCATGTTTTGTTTCTTCGGCAAGATGGTTCTGAAGTTTATCTTTTTCAGCCATTTCTTTTTGACGGCTTTCTCCCTCAATCTGGCCCCGTTGATGGTGGTGATGATTTTCGTGGCCGTTGTGTTTGTTATTATCCATTGTAATTATTTTAGACATTAAAAAGTATTGGCTTATGGGGACATTAATAAGTTAATGTCATGCCCGCACCCACTCCCCGGTCGCTATCATATTGTGTGGATAAAGCAAACCATTTTGATATGATATACCTTAATCCAAGACCGTATTCTTTATCCGTATTTGCTTTAAAATTGAAGCGAAGGCGCGCTGTTAAAGGGATATCTTCTCTTTTTAACTGGAATCTGAATTTTCCGTTTCCATCAATGCGTGCATCTGCTGTCACCAGCCAGGGCAGCGTATATTGGACACCAGCAACTACGGTTTTCCGATTGTCCTTATTACTGACCTGGCCAAACATGTTTTTGGCATCAGCGGAAGTGGAATGGTTCTTTTCGTCCTTATGATGGTAATCAAAACCTACATAAGGATACCACCATTGCATCGCTCCCAAATACCTTCCGAAATACGTTTCGCTTTCAATGGCATTTTCGTCTTTAAAGCCTATATCCCATACTTGTTGTAATGCATACCGGTTATTGGAAAGGATGGCTTCGCCTTCCGTACCGTTGAATAGGATATCGCCGCGAATCATCAAATGCCGCATGGAATTGTCTCTTTTAAATTGCCTGTAAGCCTTCTTAGGGTCGGGCAATTCCGGATTGGGCGGCGAATTTTCGTAAGTGAATACCCTTCCCATTCCTGCCATCATGTGGTATAAAATATGGCAGTGAAAAAACCAGTTACCACTCTGATTGGCGGCAAATTCAATGGTGTCCGTTTCCATGGGCATCACATCAATTACATTCTTTAAAGGAGAATACTCACCATGGCTGTTCCGCACTCTGAAGTCGTGACCGTGCAGGTGCATGGGGTGGCGCATCATAGAGATATTCGTCAGAATCAGCCGTACATTTTCACCTTTTTTGATTAAAATTTTATCCGATTCATTAACCGTTTTATTGTCTATGGTCCACACATAACGGTTCATGTTTCCGGTAAGGTTGAAGTGCAATTCGCGAACAGGGCCATCAGGAAGCGTGGTTTTCACCAAAGAACGAAGCATATCGTAGTTTAGGGTAACGATGCCGGAATTGTCGGTCATGTCCATGCCCTCCATGTTATCCATGCTATCCATATCATGCATCTTATGCTGATTGCTATCTTTCTTTTGGCCAGCAGTGTCGGTATTCCCTGAATGTTCAGTGTGATTCTCGTGCGAACTACCGCCGGTAATTTCCGGATACATCACTGCATTCATATCCATTGTTTGCAGGCTCATTTGCATACCTTCCATCATCTTCATTTCACCATTCGTTTTCATCATGTCATTCATCATTTTCATGCCTTCAAAATATTTGAGTTTCGGCAGGGTCGGTGCAGGCATTTTCATTCCTTTACCAAGCCAAAGGGAAGAGTGCCCTGACCTGTCTTCTGCCGTGGCTCTGAATTCATAACTCATACCATCCGGAATAGTTACTACCAGGTCATAAGTTTCCGCCGGGCCAATAATTAATCTGTCGACTTCAACAGGTGCCATATCATTTCCATCATTTCCTATTACGCTTATCTTTCCGCCTGCATAGCCCAACCAGAAATACGAAGAAGCGCCGCCATTGACAACGCGCAGCTTTACTTTCTCTCCGGCCTTAAATTGTGGAGCTGCATTTTCAGGTTTTCCGTTGATAAGAAATTTTTCGTAATACACGTCGCTCACATCCATGGCCTTCATCCGCTTCCACTCATTGACAAACTTCGTTTTGAAGTAGCCTTCTTTTATGGCTTCCCAATAACTCTGCGTGCTTCCTTTTTTAATAGAGAACCAATCATTACCTGTATGCAGCCGCCGCTGTATTTGCATAGGATTTTCATCAGCCCATTCACTTAGCACCACCGTATATTCTTTATCAAATAAAGGATTACTCATTGGTGTGTCTTTCACAGTAGTGTGCTCCTGTTCGGGATCATCTCTTTTCTTAAATATCAAGGCTCCATATTGCCCGAGTTGTTCCTGCAATGCGCTGTGCGAATGATACCAATAAGTACCGTTTTGCACCACAGGAAATTTGTATAAATGCGTTTCGCCCGGCCCAATGCGTGCTGTGGTCAAATAAGGTACGCCATCTGCGTGATTAGGCAGAATAACGCCATGCCAGTGAAAGGAAGCATCCTCATTTTTCAGCATATTGTGCAGATAGATTTCGGCTGTATCTCCTTCTGTAAAGACCAATGTAGGTGCTGGTATCTGCCCATTGGTGGCTATGGCTCTTTTGCGTTTACCGGTAAAGTTTACCATGGTATCCTTTACATACAGGTCATAACGAACGGTTCTGCCTTTTTGAAAATTGACTGTCGTTTCAATGCGATTTAGCGCATCCATTTCACTGCTATCACTGGCGGGCGGATGCCCGGTTGTCTGCATATTATGTTCATGCATGTTATGTTCATTTTCCATCATGGGCATAGTATCGTTCTTATGCTTTTTCATCTCCTGATGTTTCATGTTCACGTTAGCTGGCATAGTGTCTTTTGCCTCCTTCATTTTCTTCATGTCCTGTGCTGATGCACCGGCATATAATGCAAGAAGAAAGGCGATTAGAATTGTCTTTTTCATTTTTGATGTTTTTATTGACAACACTTTTTCTTATGAATGAAGAGTGCCTTGATTATTTTTAATATCACCGATTTTGTTTTTTTCATTATGGATTTTTTTGCTCAAGGCTGTCCTTCATTTTCTGTGCCCAGTCAATGATGAATTGCTTTTGCTCATCTGTAAGCCTTGCTTTGTTATGAAGAAGCGTATAGGAGTATAATGGCATATCACCATCGCGAACCTGACTTTGAATTGATTTCAATTTGCTTTGCTTCCGCCTATTGGAGTAAGAACCAAACTCACTGAAATTCAACTCTTCTTTACCATCACGGATATGATTCGCCAGCAGCCATCCCACGGGCTGTACATAAGTATACCACGGATATCTTGTGTTGTTGCTATGACAATCATAACAGGCAAGTTTTAAAATAGCTTGAACCGTATCCGGAATTTGATATGCCATTGCTATATCGGTTGACAATACCTGCCCGCTTTGATTACGGGCAGGTTGTATAAATTGTATAGCAATGAATGCAACAAGAATTACCAGCAATATTTTTCTTCCGATTTTCATCTTTTAAATTATTATTGAAGAGTTTCCTGCACTTCACCGCAGGTGGCCATTTCTTTCCCGTAATAAGGATTTTTGATTTCCTTTGTTTCGCTTAGCCAGTAAGCACCCTTGTTATTATTGTACATAGGGCAAAACTCTTTGTATAATGTTTGCCCCGCGCCAAATGTTTTTACCAGGTCGTACACATCTTTGCTAAGCATTTCAAAATGCTCACGCTGATGAGCAATATTATCACCGTTATCGCCAATGTGTTCAGCATGTTCCAGAGCGTCAGCCTGTATGTCCTTAAAGCTTTTCATTTCATCTGCCGAAAGCGCTGACTGATTGACTTTTTTTAATGCACCGGCAAGGTCCTTACCTGCCGCAGCGGCGCCGTTACCATCATCGTTTGCCAGGGAATTCTTCATTTTCAGATAATCATTGACGATTCCGGATATTGGAGTAGCAGATTGGATTCCGTTCGCAGCAATTGACGGATTTTGTTGTACCGGTACGGATGAAGTATCAGCCCTGTTTTTATCACCGCTTTGAGTATTACATGCTACCAGCGAGATAGCGCCGATAGCGATTCCAAAAAATATTTTTTTCATTTGTTTTCTTTTGAATGATTGATGAATCAGGATGGATAGGTACCTGATAAAGTACCCATCCAACCCACGGTTAGAATTATTGAATGGTTGATTTACTGAATGGTTTCTGTTACTTTCCCACAGGTAAGCATAGAACTTCCGTAATAGGGATTTTTGATCGTTTTACTGTCGCTTAGCCATGATGCTTTTTTCATCGGACAATAGATTACGTGAACCGGTTGGCTACTCAGATTTTTCGCCTTAGCCAATGCAATCATGTTTTTGGAAAGATTTTCAAACCGTTCCCGTTGCTTTTTAATGTCTTTGCTTTCAGAAATTACGGTCGCGTCTTTGACAAATGCGTTAATATTTCCTTCGGAAATAACCTTGTAATCAATGCCGTTGGCTATACGCAGAAACACTTCGGCTTTTTGAGAAGCAAGTTTAGCGTTATCTGCTACAAGCGCATCCTTGATGCCATAGTAGGAATTCAGTAATTGAGAAAGTTGCGGATTGCTGACTGTATCAGAATGTACAGTTGCAGTATGGTTATGCTCATGTTGGGCATATAAGAATAGAGAAGTGGAGCAAAATAGAATTGCTGTCAGAATTAGTTGTTTCATTATAATTAATTTAGCGTAGAAATAATAGATACCAGGCATGACGATAGTCACACCATGTCTGAAAGGTTTATACACTAAATCATATTTGAAAACTCTGGATGGCTATGCGGATATCCGGTATTGGCGGATGATGATTTCGGACAAAATGTTTAATGTTCGTTACTACCTGTGAAGAATATAGAAGATCCACATGGTAGAACGAGGAAATAACCGCAGCAAAAAATATAGGATGGGTGATGCTCACAGCCTGAGGGACAGTTTTATCAAGTTGCGTAATTTTCATTACGCTATCGTTGCAGCAATTATCCTTGTCATCCGTAGATTTATCATCCTTATCTGCCACTACGTTGTGATGATGGTGTTCGGAGGCTTTTTTGTGATGTACATGCTTTTTTCCATCAGCATGTACGTGAACGGAACTTTCGGTAGCTTCCCCACCGTGGTGATGCGCTGTATTAAAACCCATATCCATGCCAATAGAGCAAGCAAATCCAACTATGGTATTTAATGAAAATACCATTAGTAAGAATGCTGCTTTTAATTGTATAGATATGTTTTTTTTCATTTTTAGAAGCTGTTCAAATTGCTGTTGTAACCTCGCGTTAAAAAGTTGCTATACAGCCCAACCTAAAGGTAAACAAAAAATCTGCCATTTTGTTTAAGTTTTTCTATTTAAAAGTGATTAAATCTTCGTCTCTGAGACATAGAATAACCCCTCATTTATAATTTTGCCGCCTTTAACCTTAAGCTATTACTTACCACTGAAACAGAACTTAAAGCCATTGCTGCGCCGGCAATCATCGGATCCAGCAAAAATCTATTAATTGGATATAATAAACCGGCCGCAATAGGAATGCCGATAAGATTATAGATAAAAGCCCAGAATAAATTCTGTTTAATAGTCTGGACAGTTTTGCCTGATAGTTTCAATGCTTTAGGTACCATATTTAAGTCGGATGTAATCAAAGTTATTTTTGCAACATCCATAGCAATGTCAGACCCCTTTCCCATGGCGATGCTTACATCGGCCTGGGCAAGTGCATGACTATCATTAATTCCATCTCCGGCCATTGCAACTATCTTTCCTTTGGATTGCAACTCTTTTACAAAACCGGCTTTCTCAGATGGCATTACTTCTGCCTTATACTGTCTCAATCCAACCTGTTTCACTACCGCAGCGGCTGTTTGCCGGTTATCACCAGTAAGCATATAAACTTCAATACCTCTGTTTTGCAACGTTTCAATAGCCTCTTTTGAAGTGGCCTTTATCTTATCCGCAATAGCAATCGCTGCCAATGCTTCTTTACCGTTGGCAAAGTAGATGACTGTCTTTGCCTGCTCCTGCAACTTTTCGGCCTGGGAAAGCAGTTGTTTGCTAACGGCTATCTTAAATTCGTCCATTAATTTTCTATTGCCGATAAAATAATTTACGCCATCTTTAACTGCTTTTACTCCTTTGCCGGTAATACTTTCAAACTTGTCTAACTGAGTGTTTTGTACCTGTTCCTCTTTTAGTTTGTTAACAACTGCATCTGCCAGTGGGTGCTCAGATTGTGCTTCCATGGCATATAGAATTTGTTTATGGAGGTTATGTTCTTCCTTCCGACCAATCCAGAGCAATTCTGTTACCATGGGCTTTCCTTCAGTAATAGTACCGGTTTTATCTAAGATGATCGCGTTTACTTTATGGCCTAATTCCAGGCTTTCTGCATCTTTGATCAGAATATTATTTTCCGCACCTTTTCCTACGCCAACCATGATAGCGGTAGGCGTAGCGAGCCCAAGCGCACAGGGGCATGCTATTACCAAAACAGTAATCGAGGTTAGTAAAGCATGAGTGAACGCATTCTCGCTACCAATAAGCATCCAGGTAATAAATGTGATGATAGAAATTGCTATTACCACCGGCATAAAAATACCTGCAATTTTATCCACCAGTTTTTGTACCGGTGCCTTGCTTCCTTGTGCTTCCTGCACCATTTTAATGATGTGAGCTAAGATCGTATCCCCTCCTACTTTTTCTGCCTTGAATTGAAAGCTTCCTTTTTGGTTAATCGTGCCTGCAAATACCTTTTCACCCTTTCTTTTTTCAACCGGAATAGGTTCGCCGCTGATCATGCTTTCGTCCACATAAGAACTTCCTTCGGTTACAGCACCATCCACCGGTATCTTTTCTCCGGGCTTTACCACTATAACATATCCAACCTGCACTTGGGAAACAGGGACTTCCTGCTCTATGCCGTCAATAATCGCTCTCACGGTTTTAGGCTGCAGGCCCATTAATTTTTTAATAGCTGACGAAGTATTTGACTTGGCTTTTTCTTCCAGCAATTTGCCCAGGGAGATAAAGGCAATGAT